>JAAEQP010000105.1 GCA_024231375.1 bacterium
GTGTCCTCCGCAGCCATCACCATCAGAATGCCTGCAATCATCGTGACCGTCATGTGTCGCTCCTTGCCCGCATCCCCATCCTGCTCATCCCGTAAATCCCATCAAAGAACCCTTCGTCTTCTTTCTTCTCCTCCTACTCGACCCAGAACGAGTAGAGCTTTGCGCCGCGAACGAAGAACTGAAGGCGCACCGGGGTGTCCGCGAGTGCCGAGAGGTTTCTGCCGTCCTTCCATGTGATTGCGTGAGCGAGGGCGTCTGTCATTTCGAGCGGCACACAATCCTTGCGCGTGAAGCCTTCGATAGGGGCGCCTTCCAGTTCGGTGATCTCGGCTGCGACATGCCCAGGCCGGGCGAAGGCATTCACGTGCAGCGTTTTCCCTTTGAGCAGCAACGGCGCCGTCAAGACCGTCCCTTCGTCCCACTGCGAATCGAGCGACACAAATCCGTCCGGCCGCAGGAGCGCCAACCCCACGCTGCCGATGTGGCCATACGGCTCTTGCGCCCAGTGGAGCGTCTGCCGTCCTTGATAGAATATGTAGAGTTTGTCGTTCACGCGGATGGGGGCGTTTTGCGACGGCGTCACCCACGCCTGGTCCCACGACCCGGGCGGGCCGTAGTCGAGAAACGTCTGTCGGTCGCACGCCCGGTGCCACGTGAGCGCGTCGCGGCTGTAGGCGAGTTGCGTGTTGAGTTTTCGCGTGGGAATGAAGAACGGCTCGAGGAAACCCAGCCATAGCCCCCCATAGTTGAACTCGATCATGCCGTACAGTTCGGTCTTCTCCGGGTCTTGTTCGTCGGCGGCCAGGAGTTCCCCCACTTGTTCGAACTGCACGCCGTCGTCGCTCTCCCACAGCCCGCACGTGCGCTGTCCGCGTCCCGGGATGCGCGTGATGACGCGCCATTTCTTCCGCACGGTGTCATACATGGCTGAACAGCGGTCGCCTGCCTCGACGACCACGCCTTCCCTGAGGTCCCAATGAATGCCGTCGGCCGACGTCCCCGTGCGGATGCCGCCGGCTGCGCCGCTGTGAAAGTAGATGCGGTATTCGCAGTCGGGCGTTGGATCGGGGACCTCGATGACGGTGGCCGCGTCGACGTAGCCGTCCTTCAGCCACAGGATGATGTTGTTCGTCGTGGAACCCAGGTAGTCGACCACGCCCAGGTCCGGTTTCTCCCAGTGCAGGCCGTCCTTCGACGTGGCATAGGCGATTAGGGTGAAATCGCCGTGCTGCGCGAACTTCTTGTAGATCTCATACCAAATCTTGAAGCGCTGCTCCTCTTCGTCGTAGAGCACGGACCCCCAGGTGATGACACAGTTGCCTTCCCATGGCTTGTCGTAGGTCATCACCGGATTGTCATGGTGTCGCGCCGGTTGGTTCACGACCCGTTCCAGCCCGTTGTTGAGGGCGATGAGGTCGTCATCGACAAAAAGTTGATGGGCCGCGCCGACGACGCGCGGCTCCTTATCCTGGTCTTCCATGGCCGTCCCCTTCTGCGGTTCGTAGCGTACCGTGTTCCAGATGCACAGTTCGTCGATGTGACCCGCGAATCCCGAATCGTCGATGTTTGTGCAGCCTCCGACCAGGAGGGGTTCATCCGTCGCGTCCA
>JAAEQP010000106.1 GCA_024231375.1 bacterium
AGCGAAGTCGAAGGATCTCTCATCGGCGAGCGCCTACCCGCAAGAGATCCCTCGACTTCGCTCGGGATGACGCACAGGTAGTGTCTCTCGGTGGAATTGGACACATCTGGGTCGCGACCTCTTCCATTGACCCACAGACCGTGCATGCGCTTTCCCCGTGACGCTGCTTTCGGCTGTCCCTTTGTTTCGCTCAGTCCCCCAGCGGTTGACACGTCCCCCCTCGCGAGGTCAGGATGCGCGTAGAATCTCATCTCTCAGGGAACACCAGCATCGGGAGGAACGAACCGTGCGCATCCTGGCCATTCTGCTCGCGTTGACCGTACTCATGCCCGCCGCATTCGGCGCGGAACCCATCCGCCGCGAAGACCTTGGTCGAACCGTCAAGTTCACGTGCGTGGTCGACAAGGTCATGCAACCCGAGAACAAATGGGTCACCGAGGAATGGATGGTGCGCGAATCGGCCGAGGCCGGGTTCAACATCTACTCGCCCCGGACGGGCCATGAGAACCTCGACGCCGTGCGCCAGGTCACCGCGTGGTGTCAGAAGTACGGCATCTTCCACCTTCCCTGGATGCGCGGCACCTTGGCGGTAGCGATGGACGACGCCAAAGGCGACGGCAAACGCATGGTGTGGGCCAACGGCGGCGAGCAGGCTTTCTGGAGCCCGTGTGCCGATGAGTTCTGGGAATGGACCAATCGCTACATTGTCGAATACGCCAAGATGAGCGCCGAGAACAACCACATCATCGGCGTGTTCCTCGACTACGAGAATTACGCACCCGGCACGCGCATGGGCAATGCCTACGGGCTGTCGTACGATGACCTCATTCTGGGCAAGTTCGCCGCTGCACAGGGCGTCACGATTCCCAAGTTGCCTCTCGGGAAGCGGAAAGGCTGGCTCGACGAACAGGGACTGCACGACGCGTTTGAGGCATTCCAGGTGGCCGAGTGGCGCGCACGATGCCGCGCCCTGCGCCAAGCCGTCGACGAGCATGACCCGAGGTTCCAGTTCTGGTTGTATCCCGTGCCTGCCACGCCCTTCCTCGAAAAGGGCGCCTACATGGAACTCGGGACCGAGCAAGCGCCCATCGTAGTGGCCGACCAATCGGTGTATGGGCGTCCGTCGGAGTTCCTGTCCGAACAAGAATCGCTCAAAACCAACCGCGAGAAATTGCTGAAATACATGGAAATCCCCAAGTCCCTGGGCATTCCGTTTCTGTACTCAGGCGGAATCGACCCGGTGGTTCGTGGCGCTGACCCGGAGTTCAGTGGCAAGAACGCTGTCATGATTTCAGAGACCACGGATGGCTACTGGATCTTCTACGAGGGCCCCAAGTACAAGGAAGACCACCCCGAGTACTTCAAATGGTTCGCTTGGGCCAATAAGGCCATCGCCGAAGGCCGATTCGAACGGCAGCGCGAGCCGCGCAAGACAACGGAGCCGTTCCTGGTGGATCTGTTCAAGCGGATCGGCGACAAGGGGTTCACCACCGAGGGTGTTGTGGGCCGCGCCGTGACGTTCCCGCCTCAGCGGCTGCGGCACGGCAATCTGCTCCTGGTTGCGTGCGAGAAAGGCACGCCCGTTGAGATCCGCCTTCGTGACGTGCGTCTGGGCAACTACGATGACGACCTGTCGTGGGAACTGCGATCACGCGGTTACGACAAGATCGAGAACGGCATGATTCCGCACGCAGAGGAAGGCGTCGTTCGCTTTGAACCCGAGGCGACGGGCGTCCATTTCGTCGGCGTGTCCTCCGGGCAATGCGCGTACACCGTTGTGGGCGCGAACGTGCCCGTCGGCATACACGCCGGCAAAGACGCGGGCACCATCGGCGGCGCGGAACGGTTGTACTTCTATGTGCCCGCCGGCACCGAATCGTTCAAGGTCCATGTGAAGGGCGCGGGCGGTGAAACGGCGCGCGTGAATGTGTACAACCCCGAAGATGCCGTAGCCGGGACCGGACAGACAACGCTTCAATCGACCCGTGCCGTGGTTCCGGTGAAGGTTGGCGATGCCGGGGACGCCATCTGGTCGCTGTCCTTAGTGAAGGCCGACGAAGGCGCGCTGGAAGACGCTTCGGTCCGTCTGGAAGGAGTGCCCGGAATCCTGGCACTCGACCCGAGCCATGTGTTTCGCCCGGCGAAATGACGAAGTGGGGGACTCGGGGCTGTTGAAAGAGCCATACGCGCCCGAAAACAGAAGCGAAGAAGCGGGACTGACCCCAGCGAGCGCAGCGAGACGGGTCTGTCCCTAGCTTCTTTCGCGGTGTCGCGCCAGGGGCCAAGACTTCTTCAACGGCCTCACTCGCCCATGGTGCAAACCGGACGTAGTTTACATTTTAGACCGGGGACGTTGTTTGCATCTATTGGTTTCATTTGGTGTGCCATTTTCGGCTAGGCTCAATCTTCTGGGTTCTTTCGTTGAGTGTTCCTAGTGTATGGA
>JAAEQP010000107.1 GCA_024231375.1 bacterium
CTCACCCCCGGCTCCTCATCCCCTTCCCAATACCCATACTTGAACACGAAATCCACATCATCCCCGTGCTCTCGCCGGTTCGTCCCGTGCTCCTCTCCCAACCCACCATTGAACCCATACCCGCCCACATGCTCAAACGCCAACACCTCGTACAGCAAACGCGACGGTGACGCCATCGTCGACCACGTCTCCCCATCCAAATACCCGGCCGCCCACACGTCCACCCCCTCTTCACCCGAGTCATACAACTTCGCCACATCCCCATCACCACCCCGATCGGCAATCGCCGACACATGCCGAAACCCCCGGGCGACAATCCGATACAACTCACCCCGCTCAAAAACATCCCCCGGCCCATTCATCATCTCCACCTTGTTCGGCTTCGCGATGAACACATCGTTCAACACCGAGTCGTGCAACTCCAACCAATCGTCGCCCCCACGCGCCCGGGCAACAATCCGCTCGGCCCCGTCGATCGCCACATCAGCCCCCGCCGCAGCAATCTCGGACGCCACACCCTCCGCGCCATCCACATCGTGCGCCACCCGCACCTCCAGCAACGAGGCCCAAACCACGTCCGCCCCCTCCGACGGCACAACAACCGCCGTATCGACTCCGCCTCCCATCTCCACGTCGACACGCTCAAAAAACTTCGCCCGGGCGAAATACGCCCCACCCATCATCTTGACCAGCCCCGCATACGCCTTCGCCCGCTCCCCCTTCTCTCCACCCACAAACTCCGCCGCATCGTTCCCACCATTCTTCGCATACCCATGCGCCGCATGGAACCCATTCGCCATCACCGAATACGCTGTCCCACCCAGCGTCGCCCCACTCATCACCACCTGATCCGGCGACACATTCAGCGTATCATCCCCGTCCGAGTCGACCATCTCAATCACATCCAACCCGCCCGAGGAATGTAACGCAAACTCCGTCGCATCATCGAACTCGTACTCCACCCCGTTCGCCGTCACGTTGAACGTATCCGAAACCGTGAACAAATACCCGTCATCGCCCTCCGTATCAAACACCTCCACCGCATCACCCGCCTGGCGAACCAGGTTGCAGATCCGCAGATCAACCTCACCATCCCCCATGACAAGCACCCGATACGCCTCGCCGCCCGTCACAACATGGTCCAACCGCCACTCATGCTCCCACGCACCGGAAGAATCAACAGCCGAAGCCGCCGCCACGACGCCCCCGTCCTGATCGAGCAACGTTACTGTAAGGTCCTCCGAGACTTCCTCCTTGTGTGCCAAGACCGTCAGATATCCGTCTCGCGCCGCTTCGAGCGTGAACTCTCGCGCACCATTTCCACCAAGCGCGTCGAGCACCTCCTCATGATCCACGACGCCTAGGTCGACCGTCTCGCCTGCCTGGGGCAGCTCGCTCAGGACGCTGAATTCATAGCCAGTCCATTTGCTGCCCGCGACGACGCTCACCGAGTAAATGCTCGGCGAGGTCGCCGCGTAAGCCACGTAGCCTTCCACGCTGCTCGCAACCAGTTCGCCCGCGGGATCATGGATCTCGATCGTCGGAAGGACCTCCCCCGATGCCGAAGCAACAATCTGCCCGTCCGCGGGCAGGAGCAATTGAAACTCCTCCGTCGCATCCCTCAACGCCAGGTCGTGCCAGTGCGTTTCTCCCGTGTCGTCAACGCGGTAGAAAAGCGTTCCCTCAGCAACCATGACGTAACTCACATCCACCC
>JAAEQP010000108.1 GCA_024231375.1 bacterium
GCCGCCATGGCAGGAGTTCAGCTCCCACGAGAAGACCATCACCGCGACCCAGAGGGACAAACGCAGCGGCTACTTCAGTATGTGTCTCACGGCACACAGCAAGCCCAATGCGTTCCAAGGGCTTGTTTGCGCAGTACCTGTGCAACCGGGCGGGACATATACGCTGTCGGCCTTCATCAGAGAGGACAGCATGAACCGCATGCGCGCAAGCGCCGAAGGTCTGCTGGTCATTGAATGGCGCGATGCGGGCCACAACGAGATTTCACGTACCACGGGCCTGAAGTGGAACGCGAAGACCACATCGAGGATGCGTTGGACGCGTGTCTTCATCGAGGACGCGGAAGTGCCCCGCCACACGTCCACCGCGGTCATCGGAATACACCTGGTCGAAGATCTTCGACCAGGCGGCGGCGGATTCTTCGTGGATGACGTCGAGTTCACTCGGACCTCCACCGACGAATGGGGGGATCTATGACTCCTTGTGTCGGACATGCGAATGACATCTGCACAAACCGTGTCACGGTAAACGTGGTGCTTCTGCTGGTCCTGGCCGTCCTACCGCTTGCGAGCCATGCCGATCTCCTGACAAACGGTGGGTTCAATGCCGGTCCCGCTGACCTGGGTGTCTGGGCGGGGACGGGTTGGACCCCGACGGCGAATGTCGGCCGCGAGGTCTGGGCGGCGCGCAGCGGCGCATACGGCGTGTACTTCCACTGGTGGGCTGTGGGCGACCGGTCCGGATTGCTGTATCAGGACGTGCCTGCTGCTGTCGCACCGGGCGCAACGAA
>JAAEQP010000109.1 GCA_024231375.1 bacterium
AATCGGACTCAATGTGGGGAGGTTGAAGACCCCTCACCCCACCCCTCTCCCGGTGGGAGAGGGTAAGAAACGGTGCGAACCGGCCTCCTCGCCCATGCAAACCACAACCGATCCACTGAGTCCAGCTGCTTCGGGACGCCTTTTGTGCACGTGAATGCACTCGGAAGGAAACTGGGGATTCCTGAGCCCCTTCAGGAGCCACACTTGGCCGAACACAAAAGCCGCGGGGCAGCCCGTCGTACTGGGCCGCCCCGCGTTCTTACGTACACAGCCCCATCGGGGCCGTGCCTGAAAGGACTCTAGAAGTCGCCGAGGTCGTGGTCATCCAGAGGAATGACCGCATCCGGCTCGACGACCGCCTTGCCGCCGTTGCCACGCTGCGGAAGGAGGCCTGCAACGGACCGACTCCGAGGGGCCGACTGGCCGACCGCCGGGGCATGTCCGTTTCGCTGGCCCTTCTTGGCGCCGTCCACGATGGTGCCGAGGACAGCCACCATCTCGTTCAGTTCCTTCGCTTGGGCGGACAACTCTTCACTGGCGGACGCGGCTTCTTCCGAACTGGCGGCGTTGCTCTGCGTGACCTTGTCCATCTGGGCAACCGCCGTGTTGATCTGGTCGATGCCCTGAGCCTGCTCGTTGCTGGCCGCGGTCACTTCGGCAACCAGGTTGGTGACGTTCTTCACACTCCCGCTGACCTGTTCCAGAATGCCGGCCACTTCGCTCGACACCTCGACGCCATTGTCGGCGTTCTGCTGGGCTTCGGCGATGAGTTCGGACGTGTTCTTGGCCGCCTCAGCGCTCCGTTGGGCCAAGTTGCGCACTTCCTCGGCCACCACTGCGAAGCCTTTGCCTGCTTCGCCCGCACGCGCGGCCTCGACCGCGGCGTTCAAGGCCAGTAGATTCGTCTGGAAGGCGATCTCGTCGATGGTCTTGATGATCTTCGCAGTCTCGTCGGACGAGGCTTTGATCTTCTCGATGGCCGCCGACATGCGAAGCATGGCCTCATGCCCGCGATCGGTGGCGGACTGGGCGTCGGTCGACATGGTGTTGGCCTGGTTGGCGTTGTCGGCGTTCTGCTTGGTCATGGACGCCATTTCTTCGAGTGAGGCGGATGTTTCCTCGAGCGACGAGGCCTGTTCGCTGGCGCCCTCGGCCATCAACTGGCTGGACTGGGACACCTGATGCGACGCACTCTCCACTTGGACCGAACCCGATGCGAGCCCCTGGATCACATTGTTGATGGGGCGCGTAATGCTCACGGTAATGAAGAATCCGAGGACGATCCCGACGGCCACGCCCGAGACTGTGAGCACGAGGGCAACGAGAATGGTTCTCGCGATGACACTGTCGGTCCTATCCTTCAACGACTCCTGCAGGCCGCCGATGGCGGCGACCACGCCCTTGGCGCTCGACGCCATGTCCACGTCGGCTTGGCGCTCCATCTGGATGCCTTCGTGGTACTTGGCCCCAGCCGCTTCGTAGTCGTCGATGTACTGGGCAATGTGCCCCGCGGCGGCCTCAAGTTTGGCGTCGCCCTTGATGACGGAACGCCAGGCATCAATGCCTTCGCGGACTGTGGCGAGCTGCTTGTTGAGGCCCTCCCACTGTGCGTCGGCGTTGGTGGCGATGAGGTAGACGCCGTTGATGCGAAGTGTCAGGAACGGCGCGATCACGTGTTCGTCCAGGCTCGACTTGATGGCCGTCCATTTGTCGAACGTAGCGAAGTCCTGAGCCTGTTTGGCCTGCTTGATGGCCGGAGCGATGATGGCATCCTGTGCTTCGCCGATCTTCTCCGTAATGTCCCATCCGATGCTACCCCAGGCCGCGAACGCGTCGTCCTTGGTCTTACGCGACGTCTTCTGCTCATCGAAAGCCGTCTTGTAGAGGGCAGACTCGGTCTGGGCACTGGCAACGAATGCTCGCTCTGCCTCCGACAGGCCGGACTCGCCCTGTAGGGTCCCGAGTGCCTTCATCAGTTCCTCATACGCCTCGGCCCATTTCTCCGCGGCGTTCTTCGTGTTGGAGCCGGACGTTTTGAATCCGTTGATGGCGAAGTCACGGCGCAGGGCTGCGCACGAATCGAGCAGTTCGGCGCACTCGCCTCCCTGCTCGGACAGTGCGACGTTGCGCGACACGGAACTCACGCCCTGCCAACCGGAACCGCCTAAGACGGCCGCGACGATGATGAGAACGGCGAATCCCGACCCGATCTTCGCGCCTAGTGAAGTGTTCTTGAACATAGTGTCATTCCTCCTTGCAAAGGAAGGTCTCGCCTTCCCGAGTATTGATGCCGGCCTCGTACCGATACGCGGCCCCGAATTCGTTTATGCCTGTTCGTTCGCGGATCCGGCCAGGGATGCCAGTGCCCCGTTGCCGAGGATTGCCTCGATGCCGAGCAGCATCACGACCTTGTCAGTCAGTTTCCCCATACCGAGGATGAAATCCGTGTCGACGCTTGCCCCGAACGACGGGGGCGGCTCGATCTGATCGGACACGATGTCCAACACCTCGGACACTTCGTCCACGATGACTCCGATAATGGATACGGTCCCGTGACACGCCACCTGAGTGACGACGATGCACGTCCGGTCAGTGTCCTCACGCGCCTCCAAGCCGAACTTGAGCCGGAGATCCACAACAGGAATTACCTTGCCGCGGAGATTGACAACGCCTCGGACATGCGCGGGCGTCTTGGGGATCTGGGTCACCGGCATAATGCCGATGATCTCCTGCACCTTCTGGATTTCGACCCCGTAGACTTCATCGCCCAGGGAGAAGGTCAGGAACTTGCCGGCCAGATCGGCCAGAGCGTCCTGTGGGTCCGCCACCGCAAGGTCGGTCTGCATTTCACTCATCGGTTGTGTCCTCCGCGTTTCGTAGGTCGATCAAGACCCGCACCACATTGCCAGGGCTGATATACATCACGTCGTCGCTCAGCGCGTGTACCAGCGTGAGCCCCCGGTTGCGCACGCTCCGCGGATCCTCCGGGATCGACGTGTCCATACCCTCGAATCCGAACCCGTCGCCTTCGTCCGCCACGGTCAGACATAGCCGTCCGGCCTGGTGTTCCATGCAGCATGCCACGCGCCGTTCCGGCGCGTTTCCGTTGCCGTGCTGGATGGCGTTGTGGAGCAACTCGCGCAGCACGATCTGGACATCCGGCTGAGGTCCAAGATCCCGTTGGACCATGAAACCGACGCAGGTATCCACGGCTTGGTGCGCAAGAGCGTAATCGGATGAGAAGACGACTCGTACATTCTTACCGTTCTGTTCTGTATCAAACATGCAGCGGCTCCCGGCGTAGGACCGTTGGTTTCAGCGTGCCGAGAGTAGAGTAAGAACCATGCCAAAGGCGGGAGAGTCCGGTAACCCGTTTTGAGACAGCAGGATACACTGGGAAGGCGCATCGAGAGGTTGGGGGGCGAAACGGCGCTACGAATGTAACGCCGCACGCGGCGCCGCGTGTGGTAAGGGCCTGCGAAAGATACGATTACGGGCCAGAGTGCAGACCTGCACTCCGGTTACGTTTGTTACACCTTTTCCGGCGGCTAGCCCGAATATCTCACAAGGCCGCGGCGAATCACGGCAATCTGTTGGCGCAGGGCGACATGAAGCTTTGCTCAGAATACAACCAGGCATTCATCGCTCAGCTTCAAGCCGTCTGCATCCAACATCTTGCGGCGCTTCATCCACGCCCTTGTGAGATATCCGGGCTAGCGGGGTCCACGCTTGAGTCGGCGATTCAACGCAGGCCGCGAGATCCCCAGAAGCTGAGCCGCGATGGACTGATTGTCCTCGGCGCGACGGAGCGCCTCCGCGATAAGGTTCTCCGTGGCCTGCCGTAGCGTGGGAAGGGTCGTCCAATCCTGGAAGATGGTGCCTGTCTCGTCGCCGGAGTTGCCCTGGGCGACAGGGTTGGCCGTGCGCCCAACGCCGGGCCGCCCTTCCAAGCGGGTCTTGAACACGTCCATGGACAGCTTTCGGGAGGTGTGCCGGCTCACGGCGTCGAACACCATGGACTGGAGTTCACGCACGTTCCCTGGGAAATGGTGCGTACGCAGCAGTGTCAGCAGTTCGGGCGGCGGCGTGGGTTTGGGTTTCCCGAGCGACTCCGCCGCCTCGTCCAAGAACCGGTCCAGCAACAGCGGAAGATCGTCCAACCGGTCGCGAAGGGGTGGGATCTTCAGGCTGTGGGTGTTGAGCCGGTAGTACAGGTCCTTCCGGAATCGACCGGCCTCGACGAGCGCGGCAAGATCGTGCAACGTCGCCACGACGACGCGGGCCTCGCTCAGCTTCGGGATGTCCGTACCCAGGGGAAAATACTCGGTCTCTTGCAGCAGCCTCAGCAGTTTCACCTGCGAGGGGAGCGACAGATCCCCGATCTCATCCAGGAACAGAGTGCCTCCCGCGGCCTTCTCCACGAGGCCCGGACGGGCCATATCCGCACCCGTAAAGGCTCCCTTCACGTGGCCGAACAGGGTGTCGGAGAACATGTTGTCGTCAAGTCCCGCCAGATTCACGGCGACGAAGGTCCCCGTGCGTCCGCTTACGTCGTGAAGGGTCCGCGCGATCAGTTCCTTGCCCACCCCGGTCTCGCCGATCACCAGGGCGGGCCGGTTGGTGGATGCGATGGCCTCAATGTGCATGAAGACAGCCTTCATCTTGGGGCTCTGGGTCACGATGGGCGCGAAGGCCTCGGGATGCTGCAACCCTTCGGCGGCGGTGCTGCGCCACAATGCGTAGTACTCGCGGCGCAGGGTGCGCAACTCCAGCGCCTGCCGCACGCCCGACACCATGCGCCCGCGTTCCACGGGCTTCACCATGTAGTCGCAGGCGCCGGCCCGGATGCAGGAGACGGCGGTCTCGAGTTCATCGGAGGCCGTGACCACGATGACCGGGACCTCGGGATGTTGCTCGGCAAGGATCGGCAGAAGCTCTTGACCCGACATACGGGGCATGGACAGGTCCAGCAGGACCACGCCGATATCCTGCTCGTCCATGAGCCCCGTCACCTCGCGGCTGTCCTGACACTGGATCACATTGTCGATGCCCGCGGCGGCCAGGATGGTCTGGTAGGTCCTGAGCGCGTCCGGCTCGTCATCCACGGCCAGCACAGGCAATGGGGGCAATGAACTGACTTCCACCACGTTGATGCTCCTCGCTCTATAGGTTGTCCGGTACGGTCATTCCGGGATCGGACGCTTCATCGTGTTCTTTGCCAACGGGCAGAGCAATGCACGCCACAGTCCCTTTCCCGGGCGTGGAATCGAACTCAAGCGTTCCGCCATGGTCGTGAACGATACGGGCGCACACCCACAGGCCAAGACCGCGGCTTCCCTCCTCGCGGCGGGTCGTGAAGAAGGGATCCGACAGGTGTCCCAATTGGTCGCTCGGAATGCCGCCGCCTTCGTCCTCGACTTCCAGAATCACCCGCTCCTGATCCACATCATACCGTGTCCGCACGCGCACGGCACAATCCTTGTCCGGAAGCGATTCAAGGGCGTTCTGGATCAGGTTGATGAGGGCATGCTCCAACTGCTGCAGATTGCCGCGCACGCACGGGAGGGATTCCTCATGGCTCACTGAAAAATGGTGGGTGTGCTTCTTCACGAGATTGGCCGCGAGGGTGGCAGCGGACTTCACCAGAAGGTTCACGTGAAGCAGTTCGCGGCTGCCCACGGGCTCGCGCCGGGCGTAGGCCTTCAACTCGCCGATGATGTCCCGAATGCGCTCCGACCCCGTGAGAATGCTGCCCACCACCTGCGGGAGTTCTTCGCGCAATCGGCTGTACTTCATTCCGGCAAGCAAGAACTCTCCGTTGTCCTCCCGATAGACGTCCAGAATGGGTCGTGCCCCCTCCCACACGTCGAGCAGCAGAGACGCGTTGGACATGATGAAGTGATTGGGGTTGTTGATCTCGTGGGACACGCCGGACACCAGGATTCCCATGGACGCCGTCTTATCGGCTTGGATCAGCTGTTCCTGGCGCAGCCGGGCCTGCTCGCGGGCACGTATTCGTTCGGTGATGTCAACAGCGATGCTGCACAGACCGATCACCTCGCCCGTGTCCAGGCACATCGGGATTTTCATGGTCCGAAACTCCAGACGCACACCCTCTATCTCGATCCCTTCCTCGTCCTCCACCAGTTCGCCGGCCAGTGCTTCGTCTTCTCCCTTGTCCAGGATCGCGGCGACTTCTGCGCCCCAGATCTCCTGGGACGACCGGCCGACGATCTCGGACGCGGGCCGTCGGGCCAAGTCCGCGAAGGCGGGGTTCACCAACACGTACAGGCCGTCGGTTCCTTTGAGGGATACCGGCATGGGGGCCGAATCGAATAGGACGCGGAAACGTTCTTCGCTCAGTCCGAGCGACCGGTCGCTGGCGTCGAGGTCGCGTTGCTTGGTGAACAGCCGCCATCCCTGGTATGCCGTTATTGTCAGGCCCGCGAACACGATCGCCCCCAGGAGCAGCGAGATCCGGTCTCGAAGCGATTTCACGTCGGCATGGATATCGCTCAGAAACACGCCGGTGCCGATGATCCAGCCCCAAGGCTGGAACTCGTGGACGTAGGACAGTTTCGGCGCCGACTCATGCTGCGCATCGGCTCGCCAGGGGTATTCCACGAACCCGCCGCCGGATGGACGGACGGCCGCCGCCGATCTGGTGAGAAACAGGGTTTCGGGATCGTGGTTCGGCTTCGCTCCCTCCAGTTCGGGACGCAACGGGTGCATGAGCAGGCGCGGCTCGATGGTCTGGATCCAGAAGTAGCCGGCGTCGTCCGGTCCATAGCGAAGGTCCCGCAGCGCTTCTTCTGCCCGCCGCATGGCCTCTTCGCGGGGCACGCCGTCTTCCTCTAAGTGCTGGTAATGTTCAAGCAACCGTAGCGCTGCCCGGGAGACGCTCTCAAGCGACTCCTCCTCGCGCACGGTGGCGATGCGAAGGACGGCCGGCGTGACCAAGAAGATGTTCATGAGTGCCAGCAGCAGGACCAGCCCGAGGGTGGGAAGCATCGAGCGTATCAGACGGCTTGCGGTCGACGATGGCATGCCTGGTGTTCCCCTTCTGCGTCCTCGGGACTGCGTATTGTGTCTGAGTTCGAATCTTGAGGCGCCTCGGTCGGCGAACCGACCTTGCCACGCACCCCATTATGTACGATTCGCGTCGGCTGTCAACAATCCCGCCACCCATGGAATAATGGGGACGCCTGCACATCATAAAGGTGTGAGTATGACAATGAAAAGCGATTCCGAACTGGTCCAGGCCGTCCTTGAGGGTGGCCGCGCGGCGTACGGCGAGCTGGTGAACCGGTACCGCGACCAAGTGGTCCGCCAATGTCACCGCATGACGGGCAACTTGCCCGATGCCGAGGATCTGGCCCATGAAGCCTTCGTAGAGGCCTTCGTGAAGATCGGTCAGTTGCGGAATCCCGCGCGATTTGGCGCGTGGCTGCGCGTCGTGGCCCTGAATGTATGTCGAATGTGGCTGCGGGCTCGCAAGCGCGACTGGGCTGCTCACGAAGAAGCCGCTCGATCACTTCAGGACCGCGCCGCGGACCCGGACCCCCACGGGACGCCGCTACGGGACGGACTCAGCAGGCTGGGACGCACACACCGCCTCATGCTGGCACTTCACTACTTCGAGGAGCTGTCCTATGAAGAGATTGCCCAGTTCCTCGAGGTACCCATTGGCACCGTCATGAGCAGACTGCATCGCGCGCGCCGGACGCTGAAGGAGGCGCTTGCCCAAATGGACGAGAGTGAGGACGAAGCTATGCCTATCGAAGACGAGTTCACGGAGGAGGTTGACGCGGAGGTCGCGTTGCTTCTTCAGGTGTTCAAGGAGCAACCCAGCGCGATGGAACGGCTCACCGTGATCCTGGCGCACTCGCCGGAACGCTTCGCGGAACTGGTCGCGGGGACAAACGATGAAGAAACGATCCACAGGTTAAGTGTGCTGCTCCCGCGACTCGGACAGGACGCGATGCGTGTCATCGTTCGACTCTGCACCGGCAGCGACGCAACGGCACGCGTCCAGGCGGTGGCGCTGCTGCGCGCGGCCGTGGGGCGCACCCATGCGGTCTTGAGCGGAAAGAAGACCCGCTGGGGCCTTCCCTCTCCCTGCGTGTACTCCATGCTGGATGCAATCCTTCAGTCGGATGCGGGAGACCCCGCCAAGACCGAACTCCTGGCGGACCTCATGGACGCTCAGGACGACGAACCGACACAGACGATTCTGGCGTGCGCGTTGCTGTGTTTTCGGGACGAGGCGGCGCGCGTGCTTCTGGATCGGTTCTGGGACGGGAACGGCTGGGGCACACCATGTGTGCTCTATGCCTTGTGCCGCATGCCGGCCCTGTTCCTGGACGATCTGACGCCTGCCTGCGGATCGGACTTGCCAGACAGAAGAGAAAGGGCGCTGGTTGGTCTTGAAGCCCTCGCCCGGAACATCAACAGCCCGTGGTTGCGGGGGTCCACGCGCCGGGAGTATCTTCACGAGCTTAGAACGCGGGTGAAATGGCCGCCCATCCGGCCAAGCGACCTTGAACCGCGGGTCGTGAGGGGAATCGAGGACTGCGCGGTGCGGTTTGTATCGTCGGACGATGCGGACACTTGCGCGTCGGCGTTTCGGATTCTTGGCCATATGCGGTCTTCGCGGTGCAGGGAAACGACGATCGAAGGAACACGGCATCAAGACGAGCGGGTCCGCGTGGCGGCGTTGTTGGCGCTTGCGGAACTGGGCGATCAGGACGATCTGCTCGTGTACGTTCACGCCCTTCAAGAAGGAGCGCCCGCCGAACGACGGGCGGCCGCCGGGCTGTTGAGCCGGTTCGATGTGGAGACCGCTGAGCCGCTGTTGGCGGACCTCGCGGAAGACGCGGACCCGAAGGTGCGGCAGGCTGCCGTGCTGGCCCTCGGCGAGATCGATGCGGACTCGGCGAGAGAGAGGCTCAGGGAATTGCTGCAATCGCGCGACAAACGTGTGGTCAAGGCGGCCGCATCGGCGCTGTATGGAGGCACGCCCAGCGGGAGCGGGAAGCGGACGATTCAGGATCGCATCCTGAGGCAGGACCACGATGAGGAGCCCGTGGCTCACATTTCCCTGGACGCCGCCATGCGGTTCGCCTTCGATGGGACGAAACCGCGCACGCACCAAGAGATCACGCGGCAACTGGCCGGCGTGTGCGGTGACTACTCCGCCACGCGGCGGTACCTCATCGAGCAGGGGCTCATGGATCGCGACGGCGGGGTCTACGAATTCACGGAACGCGGACGCGCGGCGTGGCGCGTCGAACACTTCATCCTGGATCACTACCTCAACGCGGTGTGCCCCGGCTGACAGGCCCTCGATCCGGAATCGCCAGTTGGCAACGACCCCAAGTAGCGCAGGCGTCTCGCCT
>JAAEQP010000110.1 GCA_024231375.1 bacterium
GACTCGGCTGCGTCCGCATTGCGGAACATCAGTCCGAGCACTATCGCGATCACCAGCGCCAGCGACGCCGATGTGAGCCAGAAGTACCGGAACTCGGTCACACTCGTCCCGGGGAGTACGAAGAACTTGGCCGTGTATCCCGCGAAGATGTTTCCGATGAAGTTGCCGAATCCCGCGATGAGGATGTTGAACATTTGCTGGGCGCCTGCCCGCGTCTGCCGGGTGGAATGTTGATCCACGTAAAGGTAGGCCACGGAGAAGAAGAAGGCGTAGCAGATGCCGTGCAACGGGATCACCGCGAGGATCAAAGGTTTCGCGCCGATGGCGAACACTACGCACCGCGTCACCTGCGCCATGACGCCGATGAACATGGCGCGTTTCGCCCCGAGCCGTGCCAGGCAGTAGCCCAACGAGAACAACACGAAGGTCTCGCCGAACTGGCCCATACTCATGGCGGGCATGATGTACTTGTCAGGAAACCCGATCTGGTGCAGGTACGGCCCCATGCCGTAGTAGTAGAACTGATGGACCACGGCGTTTCCGAAGGTCAGCAAGCACAGGAGCAGCAGGTTGGGCCGGAGAAAGATGCCGATGGTCTTCAACGGCGCCAGCAGGCTCTGCTTGGGCGCGGGCGCGTCACCGTGGGGCTTGGACGCCGGCAGCGTGAGGCAATAGACGGACAACGCGAAGGACGACACCGCCGAAACGAGCAGCGCGTCGGGCAACCGGCTGGTCTCGGGTGTGCTGCCACCGCCGCGCAGCCAGAGGTACCCAAAGCCCCAACCCATGACCACCCAACTGATGGGACCCCACATGCGCACCAGGCCGAAGTCGCGTTTCGGGTCCTCCAGGTGATGGAAGGCGACTGCGTTCGACAGGGCGAAGGTGGGCATGAACAGCGACCCGTACACGAAGTACAGCGCCAATACGGGCCAGTAGCCCGTCTGCCGCGACAAGGCGATCATGACGCAGCCTGCCAGCAGGTGACACAGGCCCAGCAACCGTTCCGCGCTCATCACCCGGTCGGCCACGGCCGTCACCACGAATGGGGCAAGGATAGCTGCCAGCGACGGCATGGCAATGATCCAGCCCGTCTCGGCCGGTCCGAATCCCAGGAAGTTCTTCAGATAGTGGCTGATGATGGGCAGGACCGCGCCGCCAACGAAGTACTGGAGGAACATCATCGCGCTCAGGCGCGCCGTCATGGCTCGATGGGGAGAAGCGGTCATCAACGGGGTCCTTTGGCGCGCAGCTTTTGGGCGCGCGTGGCCGATTGCGGAACGGTGAAACAGGTCAGCGGTTCAGGGCTTCTTCGTAGGCGGCGTTCACGAACACCTTGTCGCCCAAGGCATCGCCCAAGGGGTCGGCATTCTCCAAGCAGAACCCAAGATGCGAATGGCGGCGCCATCCTTCCGCGAATTCGAAGCGGTCCGTGGGTGCGCCGGCTTCGTGGGCCAGATTTCCGACCTCGCGCGACATATCTTCAAGCGTAATCAGGTAGCTGTCCAACCCCTGGCTCGTATCCAACCATTCCTTCTGGCTCGTGTGGCAAGCCAGGGCCTCTTTCTTGCGTTCGACCGTCGAACTGACGTCCACATACTGTCCCGCATGCACCCGCGCACGCATGGAGTCCCGCAACCCGTAGGGCAACGCGTGGTAGAGCGTCACGTCGTCCATGATGGGCTTGCGCGGCGGGTCCGTCTTGTAGTTCAACATGCCCCGGTAGAAGGCGGCCGACACGCACACCCGCACCGAGTTCATGTGGTCTTCCATATAGTCTTCGGGCGACTGAATCAGCATGATGGTCGGCCGGATCTCGCGGACCACCGCCGCCACGCCCCGGCAGATGGTACGGTCGTAGAAGACGTCCAAGTCGTCCACCAGCGGCTCGTGAAACACCGCGCCCATGGATTCGGCGGCTTGCCGGGCTTCCTCGGTGCGTTTCTCGATGATGACCTCGCGCGTGTCCACGGCCGTGCCCATGGACCCGTTCGCGATGTTCATATAGTGCAGTTCATAGCCCGCTTCGCCGAGCAGCATCAACGTGCCCGCCATCATGAATTCGATGTCGTCGGGATGCGCTCCCGCGGCGAATGCAACTGGTTTCGACATGACGATTCCTTCCTTCTCCGGGCAACTCACCATCGACCGCGCCCAAGTCCGCGCATTCTAACGGAAACCGAGGGGGGATCGCACGTGAGGTGCGGCGGAGGCGTGGGCGCGGCGATGGGTGCTGGGCAAACGAGATTCTTCACATCGTTCAGAATGACGGGGTGAACGCGCGTGTGCTCACGTCTGCGCGGACGGTTTTAATGCAAACGCAGCGACGGGGTAGGGCTCCGCTTCCGCGGAGCCAGGCACGCGGAAGCGTGCCTCTACCGTGCGATCGCCCGTCTCGTGAGAACGCCGCTCCGTCGTGGCCGGTCGCGGCCTCCCGGCCGCGCTCCGACTGAGCCACATCTTTCGACCGACAGGTCTCAAATACCAGGAAATCCCATTGCCTACTCTCAATCCCCCGCGAGGAAGAACACCATCTTCCAGTCGCCGTCCTCACCCCGTCCGAAAACAGCGCGGTAGCCCACAGGGGAACGGACCTTACTGCTCTGCACGTATCCGGTCTTCTCGCCACGCTTGACGATGACCCAGTCGCCTGACGACGGGGGATCGAAGTCCCACTCGCCCGGCACGACCTCGTACGACAGCGTCCACAGGACCTCCGATGAGGTGTCCTGCGCCGCATAAACGGGGACATTCTCGTCGATGACGGCAACATCCAAGTACCAGCCGGGCGCGTGGGCCCAGTGCGGGGCCTCGAAGGCGCTGGGTGTCTCGGGTTCTCGCAGGAGGAGATAGCCCTTGGCGGGGTAATCGTAGAGATGGCCACCCTTGTAGTATCTGTCGATGCCCCGGTAGAACATACCGCCGTTTCCGAGGACCTCGCGGAGTGTAGTCCAGAGTTCCGTCTCCGGGGAGCCTGGGTTCCACTCCGAATCCAGATCGTTTCGACCATCCTGGTCGTCGAAACTCAGTTTGCATCCCGGGTCCATGGCCTCCATGAGGGCATCGACGTCCTTCCTCGCCACGATCCGGTGCAACTCGTCGCGAAACGCTTTGAACGATGGCTCCATACTGCCTTCGTCAGCCGGGGGCCATGGCTTGCGCTTCTCGGAGGCGGACGGCTCGTCCTTCCAGCCCCCAATGGTAATGGCGTCCTTCCACGCGCGTGTGGCCGTCCACGCTTTCCCTGGACCCTCGAAGGTCATGCAGATGGCGTGATCCGGCGTCTCGCTAGCACCATCATGCGCGGGCAACGAGACCCGAACCTGCCACAGGCCCGGATGTATCAGGCGTGACTGGTCGCACGGCAAGGCGTTCTTGGTGACCTGTTCTGCATCCAAGTCTGCGAGGCGCACGGTTATCTCGCCCAGGTCGCGGACCGTCGCCGTGTCCCCGTCCCACGTGACCCGCTGCCGCTTCACGCGGACGGTCGCTCCCTTCTCCGTGGGCACAACATCGTCGCTGAGGATGTCGAACCGCGCGTCAGGCTGATGCGGATGGGCGATACAGTAGTCGAAGCTGTCCTGGCCCATCACGCGCAGCCATTCGATGGGGCCGACCTTAATCACCTCACCAATTGCTTCGCTCGCGCCGCACAGGGCGAGGGCGGCTACTACCAAACATGACATACGGTGCTTCCTTTCTCGTTTCCGGTGCGGCGCCCCTAGAAACTGTCGTGAGAGAACCGGATCCCTCGGATTTGGGCCATGGGCGCGTCGTCGCGGGTGTAGTTGACGGCTAGGAACTCGCCGTCGTCGAGTTCCACCCATCCCGTGTATCCCGAGTCGGGGTGTTCGTGGCTGTCGTGGTCGAGGGGGAGGGCGTTACCGATTTGGCGGGCTCGGTCCCATTGCCGCGCGCTGCGTTCCGGCTCGCGGAAGGCGAAGGTGTTGCGCATGCCGACGCCCCGGCCCGGATAGAACCGGTAGGTGACCACGACGCGTCCGTCCCGGGTCCAATGGGCCACGGGCCGGTAACCACCGTCCATCAAGGTCTCGTAGGGCCCTTCCCAGGTGCGTCCGCCATCGGATGAGAAGCACTTGTATGCGGGACGTCCCAGGCCGCGGTTCTCGCGCATGTAGCAGATGAGAAACCCGTCGGCGCATTTCAAAATCGACGCCTCGCAGAAGTCGTAGCCTTCGCGCATGGCGACAACGACCGGTTCCTCCCACGTCGTGCCGCTGTCAGGCGACCGTGTCACGTACTGAACCAGGCAGGATGGTTCCGTGCGGGGTAGATGGGTCGCGAGCAGCCACGCGCCATCGTCCAGTTCGGTGACCTCATCCGGCATGACGCCGCCCACATCGGACACGACCTCATCGGACCATGTTTCGCCGTTGTCCGTGCTGAACCAGAAGACGATGCGACAGTCCACATACCGCGTGTCGACGCCTTTGGATAGATCGTTGACGAACTTGTCGCACAGGCACAGCAGCCGTCCGTCCTTCAATTGTTGGATCTTCGGGCAGTTGTACTTCACGAGCGTGTTCGGCTCATCGGTGGATGTGGCCACTAGCACCTTGCCGTCGGACCACGTTTCTCCGCTGTCGTCGCTGGTGCGGATGATGATGCGCGTGAACGTGCGCGGCTGGTGTTCGTCGCTTTCGCGGTAGGCCAAGACCACGCGGCCCGTGTCCGTCTTGCACAGGCTTGGAAAGCATTCGTGGATGTCATCGTTCCGGCTGATGGTGAATCGGCGGATACCATCCGCCGATGGCTCCGCACCAGCCGTGCCCGCCAACGCGACCAATACCACGATTGAAACCGCCACAGATGATGCGTACATGTGGTCCAGTCCCCCTGATATGCTTTGCCAAGCTGCCAACTCCCAACCTAGGCCATTCCATCGGGGCAGTCAAGTCTTCGATGAATGGCCAGCGTGTCGTGGCGCGTTTCTCCCGTTGCATTCTGGCAACTGATCCGCCTATTGTTGTCGCTTGTGGCCGCGCGATGCGTGTGTGGCCTGTGGGACCAACCGGAGCCGGAATCATGACCTCACGTGAACGTGTAGTACGCACCCTCGAATTCGACTATCCCGACCGGGCGCCGCGCGACCTGTGGGCCCTTGCAGGGGTCGGCATGTTCAGACAAGAAGAGTTGGACGAGGTGCAGGAACGATTCCCATCGGATTTCAAGGGGCCCAACGTCCGCTACGGTGAATCCAGCCTGTCCCAAGGCACCCCTTCGGAAGTGGGCACCTATGTCGATGACTGGGGCTGCGAATGGACTGTGGCCGAACCGGGCGTGTGTGGCGAGGTGAAGAATCCGCCCTTGGCCGAATGGAGCGCGCTGGATTCGTGGTCGCCGCCGTGGGAACTGCTGGACGGCGCCGACTTCAGCAACGTCAACGCGAGTTGCGCCACGACGGACCTGTTCGTGAAAGCCGGCACGGGCACGCGGCCCTTCGAGCGGATGCAGTTCTTGCGTGGAAGCGAGAATCTGTTCATGGATTTGGCGTGGCAGCCCGCGGAGTTTCTGAAGCTCTGCGACATGCTGCACGAGTGGAATCTGCGCGAAATGGAAATGTGGGCGAAGACCGACGTGGACGCCGTCGGGTTCATGGACGACTGGGGAACCCAGCACAGCTTGCTCATCTCACCCGACACGTGGGTAAGCGTGTTCAAGCCCATGTACAAAGCCTACTGCGATATCCTCAAAGGCACGGGCAAGTACGTGTTCTTCCACTCCGACGGCCACACGGAAGCAATTATCCCTCACCTCATCGAGATGGGTGTCGATGCCATAAACACCCAGATCTTCTGCATGGACATTGAGCGGCTTGCCAGCCAGTTCAAGGGCGACATCACCTTCTGGGGCGAGATTTCCCGGCAGGATACGTTGCCCTTCGGCACGGTAGACGATGTGCGCGCGGCAGTACGGCGCGTGCGCCGGGCGTTTGACGACGGAAGCGGCGGCGTGATTGCGCAATGTGAGTGGGGCGTACGTGACCCACGCGAGAACATCGAAGCCGTGTTTGAGACGTGGGACGAAGATCCCGCGACCTGGGACGACCCCGCATAGCAGCTAGGGGTACAGGCGTTCCGCGTTCCATCCATCAGGTCCGCGGCCGTAGACGACCCGGTCGTGCAAGCGGTGTGGTTTCTCCAGCCAGAACTCGATCACGTCGGGCGCTACGCGGAATCCCGACCATTGTGGCGGGCGAGGTACATCCTTCCCCCGGAACTCTTCCTCGAACCGTTGCATCCGCTCTGCAAGTTCTTCGGCATGGGCCATGGGCCGAGACTGAATCGAAGCCCACGCCCCGATACGGCTTTCGCGCGACCGCGACGCAAAGTAGGCGTCGGCTTCATCATTCGAGACCGGACCAACCGTGCCTTCAACGCGCACTTGTTTCCCCAGAGGCATCCAGTAAAAACAAAGGGCCGCGCGTGGATTGGCATCCAACTCGCGGCCCTTACGGCTTTCTTGATTGGTGAAAAGCGTGAACCCTCGCTCGTCAACGCCCTTGAGCAACAGCATGCGTGCCGACGGAGCGCCATCGGCGTCCCCCGTGGCCAAACAGACGGCCCCGGGTTCCCGAAGCCCGCAATTGCGGGCTTCGGCGTACCACTCTTCAAACAACGCGATCGGGTCGGCGTCGAGCGGTATGAACATCGCTTCTCCGTGCGGAATCTATTCGACGGCGGCCGTCTGGGGCGCAGCCGATTTCTCCGCGACCAGACGCGCGGTGTCGCGTGCAATGATCAGTTCTTCGTTGGTCGGGATGACGAACACCTTGACCGTCGACGTGGGCGATGTGATCTCGCGTTCGCTCGCGGTGTTCTTCGCCTCGTCGAGGTCAACGCCAAGGTACTCCGCATGCTCGAGAATGCGTTTGCGCATGATATCGCCGTGCTCGCCGATACCGGCCGTGAACACGATGGCGTCCACGCCGTTCATCACGGTGGCGTAACTGCCGATGTACTGGGCCACACGGTAGGCGAACATGTCGAGGGCAAGTATGCAGTCGGCGTCGCCTGCTTCGGCGCGCTGCTCGACGTCGCGCATGTCGTTGTGGCCGCAAATCCCTTCGAGACCACTCTTCTTGTTGAGGGTGCTGTCGACCTCCTCAACCGTCATCTTGGCCTCTTTCATCATGAAGAGAGGGATGTAGGGATCAAGGTCGCCCGAGCGCGTGCCCATGATGACACCGGGGAGAGGGGTGAGACCCATACTGGTGTCCACGGAACGTCCGCCCCGGACCGCTGTGATGCTGCTGCCGTTGCCGAGATGGCACGTAATTATCTTGGTGTCTTCCACAGGCTTGTCGAGAAGCTTGATCGCCTTTTCCGACACGAACCGGTGCGAGGTGCCGTGGAATCCGTACTTGCGCACCCCAAAGTCCGTATACAGGCTCTTGGGCAGTGCGTATCGGAAGGCCTTGGCCGGGATGCTGGAATGGAAGGCTGTGTCGAACACGGCCACCTGCGGGGTGCCGGCGAACACACGGGCACAGCCCTTGATGCCTTGAAGCGCCGGTGGATTATGCAACGGGGCGAGCCGTGCGCACCGATCGATCCCCGAAATAACCGCGTCGTCAATGAGCCTCGACTTGGAGAATTCCTCGCCACCATGCACGACGCGATGGCCGATCCCCTCGATCTCGGACAGGTCGTCGATCACGCCACACGCAGCACTCTGCAGAATTTTGCAGATCATCTCGATGGCAGCAGCATGGTCCGGGATGTTAAGCGTTTCAGCGCCCCCCAGACAGTCGACGGCGCATCCGGGATTGTGGGGAAGAGCGCAATCGCACTTGATGTTGGCGCCGTCCAGACCGATTCGTTCGATCTGTCCGTGCGCCAGGTCCTTCACTTCTCCGTCGCATTCGAATACGCGGTACTTCACTGAAGAAGAACCTGTATTCAGCACCAGCACTTTCATAATGCAGTTTCTCCGGACCCGGGGCACGGACGAATCCGCCAGCCGGCTGACCCACAAGTGCCAGCCTTATGGCTTCCGTGTTCCTCGGGAACTCCCATTGGTTCAGCCAGCTATCTGACTCTGGACGACGGTAACCGCCGCCACACCGACAATATCCTCGGCCGAGCATCCCCGGCTTAGATCGTTCACAGGAAGACGCATGCCCTGGAGCACCGGACCGTACGCGTCGGCGCCGGCCAGACGCTCCGTCAGTTTGTAGGCGATGTTGCCGGCGTTGAGGTCGGGGAAGATGAGCACGCGCGCCTTGCCGGCCACCGCGCTGTCTGGGGCCTTCTTCGCACCAACGGCCTCTACGAGGGCCGCGTCGGCCTGAAGTTCGCCGTCGATCTGGACCGGTGAGTCCGCGCCGAACCGTTCCTCGATCTTCCCCTGAGCCAGTTTGGTCGCCTCGACGACCTTTTCCACCGAACCGCTGCTGGCGGAACCCTTGGTGGAGTAGCAGAGCATGGCCACCATCGGGTCGATGCCGAAACTCATCGCGGTCTGGGCCGATGAGAGGGCGATCTCGGCCAGTTGCTCAGCCGTCGGCTCCTCAACAAGCCCGCAATCGCCGTAGACCAGCACCTTGTCCGGGCAATCCATGAAGAACACGCTCGACACCAACGAGCAGCCGGGGGCCGTCTTCAGAATCTGGAGAGCGGGACGGAGCGTATCGGCCGTAGAGTGGATGGCGCCCGCGACCAGACCATCTCCCATGCCCTCATGCAACATCATGATGCCGTAAGGGATAGGGAGGCGCATGGTGGCAGCCGCCTTCTCCTCGGTCATCCCCTTGGCTTTGCGAAGTTCATAGAAGATGGACGTGAAGTCATCGAGCTTGTCGCTCTTCTCCGGGTCAACGATGTCGATTTCACGCGTGATACTCAGTTCCTTCAACTTGGCACGAATCGCGTCTTCGGCGCCAACTAGAACCGGCTTGGCGATGCCCTTCTCGACGATCATATCGGCAGCGCGCAAGGTCCGTTCGTCCTCCGGCTCGGGCAAGACGATGGTTTTCGGGTTCTGCTGGGCTTTCTCGATGATCTTGTCAATGAACGCCATGGTGATTCAGTTTCCTTCTCATGACAGGGCAGACCTGTGAAATGGTCAACCAGTAGCTAGGCCTCATGATGACACGCGGATAGGGGGTGCTTATCCAATTGCTGACAAACAGGTTACGCAAAGAAACCCCGCTTCCGGTGTCCGCGGACATGCGCTTCCGTCTCGAAACCAAACAGAAGCCAGTTTACCATCCGATTGTACTCCATCTGAGGGCCAACTGCAAATGCGAATATCCACGAAAAGCCGAGCCCAACCAGCGGCATGCGGACAACGCGGTCGTCAGCCAGCGGGTCTCACTTGAACCGCTGCATCACCACATGCAGTGCTCTACCCGGATCCCGCAAAGCGCGCCGGACCTTTTCCAGCCACGTGTAGTTTCGGAACGCCAGTCGCGCGCTCAAACGCAGGAACGTGCGCCGTTGATCGTCGCGGGACATGGCCTCGTTGCACGTGAACGTTTCCGGGTCGCCCGCCGTGAACCGGTCCCACGGAATGCCGCTCGCCAGGATGCGGTCGGCGAACCGGTCGAACAACACGGTGCCTGGCATCGGTGTCAGGAAATGGACCGACGCGAAGTCGATGCACGCCTCGTGGATGAAGGTCTCGGTCTTCTCGATGTCGTCCGGTGTCTCACCGGGCGCGCCCACGATGAAACATCCACGCAGTCGGAGGCCTGCTTCCTTCACCCGTCGGGCCGCTTCGATATTGCCTTCCACAAGGGTGTTCTTGTCGATGACGTCGAGAATCCTCTGGCTGCCGCTTTCGAAGCCGACAGCAACCTGAACGCATCCCGCACGTTTCATCAGCGGGAGGAGGTCGGTGTCGACCATGCGGGGATGCACTTGGCATTCCCATTTCAGGCGGTCGAGGCCGTGAGCGATCATCCCCTCGCAGATAGCGGCGAATCGTTCGCGGTCCGTGGCCATCAGCTCGTCGTAAAACGCCACGCTCTCGATGTGGTACCGGTCGGCGAGGTACCGGACTTCCTCGACCACGCGCTCCGGCCCGTGAAACCGAAGACATGTCTCCCGTTTCGAATTCACGCAGAAGGTGCAGTGGTATGGACAACCGCGGCTGGTGATGACCCCAAGGGTCCGATACGAGAATCCCGCCAACTCGTCGCCGGACGTGGCGTATCCTTCGAGGTCGAGCAGATCCCGCCGCGGCATGGGCAATGCGTCCAGGTCGTCCGGCGGGGCGCACTCCACGATGCCCTCGACCCGTCCCTCGTCGAGCAACGCCGGAAACGTGTGTTCAGCTTCCCCGCGCAACACGCAGTCGAAGTGCTGCATGGCTTCTTCGGGCATTGCCGTGGGATGCGCGCCTCCCGCCACAACCGGGATGCCTCGATCGCGTCGAATCCGGTCGGCGATCGCGTAGGCGTGGGGCGCATGCATGGTCATGAATGAGACACCGACCAAGTCCGGACTGAACCCGTCGAGTTCCGTGTCAGTCTTCTGTCCGGCGAGTTCGTCGATGATTTGTACCGTGTGGCCGGCGGCTTCAAGCGTGGCGGCCAGGTAGGCCAGTCCAAGATTCTCCTTCTTCAGAGAAGCGGGCACGGCCGGATTGACCAGCGCTACCTTCATCGGCCATGCCTCAAGGCGTCCAGCAGACGCGACGCTCCGTACCGCGCAAGCCGGACTGTCCCGCCCACGCCTTCGCGTCGCAAGGCATTGCCAAAATGGTGGATGAGCGTCTCGGGCCGTCGCGTGAGCATGTGCCACTGCCAGCGCCGCCACGCCAAGTCGTGCATCTCGGCGATCTCCCCCGCCGAATAGTCCGGGTACGACACCACTGCTTCACCGGCCGGATCGAACTGAAGCCAACTCTCCTTCACCAGCCAGCCGTTCGCCACTGCCTCGTCGTAGAACCGCGTGCCAGGATAAGGCGTCGCGATGGCAAACTGGAGCGTGTGGGTCTTCAGGCCAAGGGCGAAATCGATGGTGCGCAATGCACTCTCGCGCGTTTCGCCGGGCAGACCGAAGAGGAACGTGGCATGCGTCTTGATGCCCATTCGCCGACAGTCGCCCACTGTGCGCGTTACGTCGTCCAGGTCCACGAGCTTGGGGATACGTTCGAGCACGGCGGGATCGCCGGTTTCGACGCCGAACTTGTAGGCCCGGCATCCGGCGTCGGCCATCGCCCGTAGCACGTCGCGCGGAACGGCGGCGCTGCCCATGCAACTGAAGGGCAAGCCGAAACTCCGCGCACGATACTCCTCACACAGCGCGACCACATGTCGCCCGTTGGCTGTGATGGTGTCGTCGTCGAAGTACACCTCGTCGGGGCGGTACTTCTCGATGAGCGCGGCGATCTCGTCGCACACACGGCCCGGATCGCGCAGGCGATAGTTGCGCCGGCCCGCGAACGGCTCAATCGTGCAGAAGGAACACTGGTACGGGCATCCGCGCGTGGAGAGCACCGTCACGGACCGTCCTTTGCAGAAAGGGTCGTTGTACTTCTCCATGGGCATCTGGTCCCAAGGCGGGTAGGGCAGGCTGTCCAGGTCTTCGACCAGAGGGACACGATCCGAGGCGGGCGCATTGGGAAGCGCAAGCCAGGGGCGCGATTCCAGGTGAATTGCGTCCGAGACGATCTGATCGTACTCGCCATAGATGACGCCCGCGAATCCCGCTTCGATATGCTCGTCGCAGGTGGCGGTGGCGTGGGCGCCGACGGCGATGCAAGGGCGTCCCAGCAGCTTCATAGTCTCCACATCCGCCGAGAAACTCGGCGCGCTGGTTTCCATGACGACCACGTCGGGCGCCATGACGTCGCATTCCGCTCTGAGCGCTCCGTCGTCCATGCCCAGTGCGATGCAATCCACGATGCGGGCGTCGTGGCCGTCCGCCAGAAGACGCGACGTGGCATAGGCCAGACTGAATGGGAAGGGGTGGTAGTCAATGCCAACGGACGCCTGCTTGCGGCGATGAGGCCAACGGGACCCCGCTCTGCAAAAGGGTCCGGGCGGATTCAGCAACAGGACGTTCATGTGTTCCTTTGTCACCCTGGCGAAAACGGGACTGTACCCAGCGAGCGAGTCCCGAGCGAGACGGGACTGTCCCCGTTTTCGATCCTCTTCTAGATGAACTCGAACTGGCCCTCGGTGTCGATCAGCAATTCCGATAGAATGTCGTTGTACCGTACGAATCGGCAGTCCAGGTTGTTGCATTCGGGCGGATGAATCCCACGGATTGCTTCCCAGTGGCGTTCGCTGTACCAGACGTCCCGCAAGGGACGCGCGAAGGCATTGCCAATGCCGTGGCTGCCTTTCCGATGAATGTAGTAGCAGCAGAGAAACACATCCCCCAGGGCGTCAACCATGATCTGGAGCGGCGTGAGCCAGCATTTCCGGGCCATGTTGAGCTTGGCGACGCTTCCGACCACGGGGATGTCCGGATACCGTTCGCGCACATCCGCAAGCACGGCCTCCACGCGTTGTGCTTCTTCGCCGAGCAGTTCCGTATCGCACAGCCTGGCCGCTTTGAACTGAACCGAATCGACGCCCAGGTCGGCGGCCAGCCGAACGCAATCCTCCACCTCGTCGCAGTTGGACGTGTCA
>JAAEQP010000111.1 GCA_024231375.1 bacterium
CAGGCAGCGCTATTCGTCTTGTGTGGGCAATTCGGGGCCATAGCTGAATTCGTTCGGCACCCACCACCGGGCCTTGTAGAACCTGGCTTTGTCCAACGTTTTCGTTCGATCCTCATTCATGAAGCGAATGGTGTCGGACCACCAGGACTCCGTGGCCTTCATGGTGATGACGGGGCCACCGGGCTCGCGCTGGCTGATGCTCTTCACCATACCGGTACGGAGGGGTTCGAAGGCCGCAAAACGCTCCGTTTCCGTGTCGAATACCCAGGCTCCCCACGTCGTGATGAAGAGCTTGCGGCTTCCCGGCACAGGGAACAGGTCATGCCCCCCGGCATCAGGCAGTTTGAATTGGGCGTCCTCGGTCAGGACTGGATTGTGTCGGTCATCGTTGTAGCGATAGCGGACAAGGTCGTGGACGCCAACGGCCCAGAGACGCTGCAGTTTGTGGTCCCACACGACGCCGTGGGCATTCTCAAGTTTGACGTCGGAGTATTTCACGTCGTCAGGCGGGTTGCCGATCACGGGGTCGGTGCAGAAGACGCGCAGGTAGCTGCCGGTGCTCGAAGCGCTGACCAGATTTCCGTCGGGCAGTAGTTCTATGGAGTGGGTGTTGTCGCCGGCGAGCGCGTAGAAGGGGACGCGTTTGTCTTCAACGCGCACGAGTGCGATTCCGCCGCCCGAGGCGGACGCAATAACGTGGGTGCCGTTCATGACG
>JAAEQP010000112.1 GCA_024231375.1 bacterium
GCCTCGAGAAGGGACTTGCCGAGGGACAGGCTGCGCTGGATACGGGCAAGCACACGTCCATTGCGGGCGTGTTGGCGAATGTGGCGAAACGCTATCAGTTGACGGGACACAGCGTGGAAGCGCAGTTGTTCGTGAAACTGTGGGATCTGTACGCGAAGAGCGCCGTGGCCGACCCGCGCAAGTTCGGTGGGCCCTGGGGGTTTGACAGTGATTTCCCGTCCGGGACACTGGTGCCGGGTTGGCGGAACATCGAACATGACCCGGCGCTGACGGACGCAGAACGCCTGGCGACGACGAAGGCCATGGCGCGGTGGCTGTCGGAGGCGGTCGTACCGAGTGCCGTCGGGGCGGTTGGGGGCCGCCATGTGCCGCACAATCATCAAACGTTCCCGGCGCTTGGGACGTTGTTTGCCGGCCTGTATTTCACGGAGGGCTACGACGTCGCCGAGGGGGAACTGTGGCTTGGGATTGCCGACGCCATCTTCCGGCGGCAAGCGACGTACTTCAAACCGTACGAGGACTGCAACGGGTACCAGTGGCTCACGAACGGCCACCTGATGCGCTACACGGTAGCGCGGCCCGACTTCACGTTCTACGAGAACGGAAACGCCCGGAAGGTCA
>JAAEQP010000113.1 GCA_024231375.1 bacterium
CCCTCGACTTCGCTCGGGATGACATGATTGGGGTGTATCTGGGTTGGAGTTGAGGTCTTCGGCAGCCCGGGACTTCTTCAACAGCCCCGCTGTCCCCCGCTTATCGCGGGCTACGCGGCAGGGCTCCGACTTTCTCAACAGCCCCACTGACGGGCCGTTGAAGAAGTCTCATACGCACGAGAACAGAAGCGGCTGTCCCTGAACCCTCTGAACTCCGAACTACTCGGAATCCAGGTGCGTTGGGCCCTTGCCGACTTTGCCCTCAAAATCGAGGCGGCGCTCGTCGATGATGCGTTGGGCGATGGACTTCACCTGGTGACGGAGCCACATGTCGGTCTGGCTGTTGGGCGTGTAGTCGGCGGGGCCAATCATGTGGACGCGGCCGTCTTGCTGCAACCGGTTCACTTGTTCGAACTGTTTGTCGTCGTGGGGCGCGTACACCGCGTAGGCGAGTCCCCCATGTTTCTGCACCACGGAGAACGACGGGATGTCGCTGGGACCGTCGGCAATGTAGATCATGTTCTTGAAGGGCACGCGGCGTTCGTCTTCGGGCAATGTGTCGTTGACGGTGACCTTCGAACTCTTGTTCACGCCTTTGTTGATCTCGAACAAGGCGCGGGTCTTGGTGGTGTTGTCCAGGAACCCCGCAATCTGGCCGATTTCCGACTCGGCGGGCTTCCCGGAGAAGTCCGTGCCCGGCGCGGCCAGTTCTTCAATGAACTCGCATGCCCAAACGCCCGACAGACGATCGGCGATCTCGGACCCTCGCACCATCTCCGCCAACCCCGTGCTGACCACATAATGCTCGAGTTCGAGCTTCAGGTCGCCCTCCCGGAACTCGGGCGAGTCCACCACCGCCTGAAGCCGTTCGAAGAAGCGCGGCAACCCCGCGTACAACCGAACTCCGGCCCCAAGCTGACGCAACTTCGCGTTCGTGAGCCCCGGCATGCGCCCGTCTTTCACGTAGGACAGCAAGTGCGTCAGGTAGACCGTATCCGGCTGAACATGGATCCCGGCGCGCTCGTAGTACGCCGGTAACGCATGCACTTCCCGCCAGAACTGGTCCTCATCGATGTCGTATGCCTCGAACAGCGGTTTCTGCATGTAGTGGGGCGACAGCGTCTTGTCGAAATCCCACACAATCGCGATGACGTTCTGAAAAAACAGTCCCTTCTCGGCCACGGCGCACTACTCCTATCCATCCGGTTGGTAAGACAGCACAATAGCAGGAAGGCCAGCACGAGGCAATAGGCTCATGGCGCGAGCGCTCAGCAGATTGCGCATTCTGCTATAACTCTGTATGCTTGCGGCTCCGCGGAGCGCAACGCTCGCGCGGATTGGGGCTGTGAGAATCGAAGCAACCGCACGGGGGCACGTGTCATCATGAAACAGGACCAGTCTATCTCTCTGACCGGGCAATCGGGATTCGCCCTGGCATCCATCGCACTCATTCTAGCTGCCACCATGCCGGTATCCGCGGCCGTCATCTTCGACGGCAGTCCCGGCACCAACGCGCCGCCGGCGACGTTGGGCGGCTACACCATGACGCCGTTTCCATTCGACCCCCGCCCGTTCCATATGAGCGTAACGACCGTCCCCACGCCTGGCGGCGCCGACATTGCATTTGCTCCCGCCATGAGAATGGGAACGGGTTGGCCCACGCCCCACGGCTACGATGGTGCCACATACTGGAGCGACTTCAATGACACCGTCACGATAACGCTTTTTCCGAACACGGTCGCCTTCTACTTCTACGTGCGACCGAACCATGTAGACCCCCACGACGTCACCGCCACCACCACCAATGGCGCATCATCGGGTCCGGTTTCCGTCGTGCGCGACGACGGGGCGAAATATTTCGGATTCTACGCCACCGCCGGAAGCTTGATTGGTGCCATCACGGTGGACGCAGACCCGGACGCATCCGGATTCAATCTCGGCGAGTTTGGGATATGCACGGAGGGCGGTCTGCGAATTGCGAAAACCGCACCCGCCGATGTTGTCGTAGGTGGCCAAGCGATCTACGACATCACGGTAACAAACGACTCTCCCGTGGTCGCCACCAACGTAGTCGTCACGGATACGCTTCCGGGGGACCTGGAGTACGTTACCGACACGGCTGAAGGCACCTTGAGTGCAGGCACAGGCCCTGGCGGAGAAGACCAGCTTGTCTGTCCCCTCGACGACATCGCGCCTGGTGCGAGCATAGGCTTCCAAGTCAAGATGTCAATACCGGCCAACCTCGTTTCTCTCACTGCCGACGGCACAGCGACGGCACTGAACACGGCGGACGTGACCAGCGACCACGCGGAAGACATCATCGAAGACAACACCGCGACGGCCGGGTTCTTCGTATCCGACTCCGCCGACCTCACCATCACCAAGATGAGCAAACCGGACGACACCGTCCTCGCCGGCGAAGCGTTCGAATACACCCTCATCGTCGAAAACGTGGGCCCGTCCTACGCTCGTGGCGTGTACATCCGCGACGACATGCTCAGTTCGGGCGCCTTCACCGTCGTGGGCATCGTCGACGACCCACTGCGCAACGACGCATGTACGCTTTCACCTGCGACGCCACCTCAAACCGGACAGATTATTCGGTGTGAGTTGGTCGAACCGCTCGAACCCGTCGGCACGCCGGGCGGCACGGGCCGCTGGGTGATTCAGGTGATTGTCCAGGCCTTGGAGACGCAGGACGTGAACAACGTCGCCCGCGTCTACACAGGACCCAACGACAACGTAGCCCTGGCCGTGCCGTGGACGAACGGCACCCCCGACCCGGACACGTCCAACAACCAAGCCATCGACTTCATCTCGGTGGTCGACACCTCGGACCTGTCGCTGGTGAAGACCGACGACGTCGATCCTATCAATGCGGGCGAAGAACTCACCTACACCCTGACCGTCACTAACAACGGCCCCTCGACCGCCACCGATGTGGTGATTGAAGACAAACTTCCCGCCGACGTGGAAGTGCTCGAAGTCACGGGAGCGGGACCCCAGCCAGGCGTCAAAGTCGTCGCCGTCGGCACACCGGGCGACCCCCTCGACCCGACCACGTGCTACCTCGGCGCCCTCGCGCTCGGCGAATCCGGCGCCATGACCGTCACGGTACGGGTATCGCCGGACATCCGCGTAGACGCGATCACGGGCGAAGCCGTCATCTTCAACGACGCCTGGGCCTACAGCAGCAGCCTGGACCCGGACACGTCCAACAACCATGCCTCGGAACCCACGACCGTATTGGCCGAAGCCGACATCGAGGTGAGTCAAGCGGCCTTGGCCAACCCCGTGGCAGCAGGCGACTCTGTTGTCTTGCGCGTGAACTTCGCCAACAACGGCCCCGGCCTGGCCACGCTGGCGGTGCTCGCTGTAGAAATGCCCGACGAAGTGGTGCCCGTGAACGCGTACATCGTGTTTGGCGACGTGCCGGGCGCCAAGGCCATCGGCGACTGCATCATCCTGCCGGGCGAGATCGTCTGTGAATTGGGCGACTTGCCTCGCGGTTCGATGGGGACTGTCCTCATCGAGGCGATGGTCCCCGAGGACACAGGCGATGCCTTGGTCGATATCGCCGCCACAATCGCCAGCGGCACCCCCGACCCGAACAACGCCAACAACACCTCGACGGTGCCGCTGACCATCGTGGCATGTTCGGTGCCTGCGGCTCCCACGAATGTGAAAGCCACCAAGGGCATTCATATTCACACCATCGTCGTGACATGGGATGCCATGGCAGACGCCACAGGCTACGAAATTTACCGCAGCACGGGCGACGACTTCGCCGCCGCCGATCTTCTGGGGACCCTTGTCGGCACCGAGTACCTCGACTACGAACCCAACGAGTCCATGCCCCAGGCTGGTTGCTCGGGCTCCCAGACGTTCGTGTTCAACTACTGGATCGTAGCCGTCAACGATTGCGGGTCGAGCCCGCCCAGCGACCCGGACGACGGCTACCAAGCCCCGCTCAAGTCCGCCGGCGTAGACGACCTGGGCCAACTGGCACTGTTCTTGGCCTTCCTGACCGTCGTAGGCATCAGCTCCCGCTGGAAACGGCTCCGAGGCGCTTCCGAACGCTAGGGTTCTAACTCACATCCAGACCCGCGGCAGGGACATATCCCCGCCGCGGGTCTTTCTTCGTCGGACACACGCTGCTATACTCCGAAATCGATGAGGCTCTGGACAGCGGCACGCGTGGGTGGGGGCTATTGAGAAGCAAACAAGGTGAGACGAACTCGGCCATCGAGGATGGCGGTCACCGCCGCTTCCTTCTCCTCATACTCCTGGCATGCCTGTTCATCTGCGTGACGTTCTCTGCCGTGGCCACGGGCCTCGTGGCCTTCGTCCAGGCGGGCACGGCCATCGCCCAGCCCACCAGCTTCTACGCAAGACTCGCCATCAAGGGGTGTTTCTTTGTAGTTGCGGCCGTGGGATGCGCCTTTGCTCTCTGGCGAACGCGATTCCCCCTCGCCACGAAGCACGTTCCCCATACCTCCTCCGAATCAGCGCGCAATTCGTGGATAGGCCTCAGCGTTGTCGCACTGTTCATGGTGGGTATCCTCTCCCCCAACCTTTCGCGGTACCCCGACGCCATGCCGGACGAAGTGCACCACTTGGTTGTGTCGCGCAACATTGCCGAACACAACCTCTACGCCTCCGGCCACCCGGAATCCGGGTTCAAAGTACTCGACGACTACGACTCCGTGGGACCACCGGTCCTGCTGCCCGTTGCCGCGGCATTCCGCCTGTTCGGCACGGGATTCGTATCCGGCCGCGCCGTGATGGCCTTGTATTGCCTGTTGCTTGTCCTGACCATTCACTTCTTTCTACGCGGTCCCTTTGGCGGCAACGCGGCGGTCGTGGGATCATTCGCGGCAGGCACCGGTTGGGGGACTGTCTACCTTGGCCGCACCCTCTACGGGGAAGTGCCGGCGCTTCTCTTCCTCCTTGTGGGACTCATCCTGTGGCGAAGGGCGCTGAAGGATGAGCGCCCGCTCATCGCTGGCCTGGCCGCCGGCATCGCCATCGGTCTGGCGATCCTCTGCAAGTACTACATGGTGATGAGTGCCTGGGCCTTCTTTGGTGCCTGGGTCTACGACCGCGTCACCTTCCGCGCCATCCGGTGGCGCCACGTCGTATCGCTGGGCGTGGGGACCGTGACGGTCCTCGTGGTCTGGGCGGCCGTACAGCACGGCTACCGGGACGTCGTCGACAATGCAGCCGGCCAGATGGCGACGTACCGGGGATTGTTCCTGTTCGGCCTCGACTCGCCGCCCAAGACCCTTGCATGGCTCGCTCGGTTCCCCCTAACAGTCGTCGTGGCCATTGTGGGCATGGTGTCGGTGCTACCGATTGTGACGCGCCGTCGCTACGACCCAGCCACGGTCGCCGCCTATCTCTTCGCCGCGTTCGTCGTGTACTGGTGGATCTTCTTCACCGACGGCCACGTCCCCCGATACCTCTGGTACGGACTCACCCTCTACGCTGCATTCGCGGGCGCGGGCGCTTACCGGTTGCTACGGAACGCTACCCGTCCCGGCCTGAGCACGGTTCGACGTCTCGCCCTTTCCGCGTTGGCGGTCGGTGTGGTCGTGGTCGCGGCCAAGCACGCGTCGGGGGAAGTCCACCGTGTCATGACCGCGGACGAGATGCGCGACGCACGCCAGTTGGCCGTCTTTGCCCGCGACTTCGAACCTGGCGCACCGATCGCCACCACGTACTGGCCCGTGGTCAAGCTGCTGAACTTCACCGCATCGAGAAACGTACCCCTGCTCAAGCCCGAGCCGTCGCTGTTCGAAGGATATCGTGCTATCATCGTCCACGGCCGCTCTCAGAAGGACCTGGTAGACGGTTCGATGCCGACCATCGAGATCGGCCGATACGCAGTGCTGATTAACTCGGAGTGACGTTGTCCATGGCCAAGCATTC
>JAAEQP010000114.1 GCA_024231375.1 bacterium
CTCCGCGACGCCGTGGAAATCATGCGCCTCATGGCGGGATTCGACGTGCCCGTTCCCGACGCCTACGGCGAACGTGCTCAGAGGATGTACGACTACATCTTCGGCATCGCCACGCCCGACCTCCGCTACCCCATGTTTGGCGATGACGGACGCGGCATCGACCAGCCCTCCAAACGCTCGCAGTGGGAACTCTATTCGGAATTGATGCAGGCCACCGAGTTGTTTGGCGACCCCAAGTACGCGGCGCGTGCCACGCTCGACCGCGCCGCACTCCCGGAGCAAACGTGCTACGCCTTCCGCGACGCCGGGATGTACGCCATGCGCGACGCGTGGGGGCCCGAGCAGATCTACTTCGCCTTACACTGTTCCCCGCCTGCCCTCACCGGCCACGACCAGCCAGACAATGGCACCTTCGAACTCTACGCGTATGGCCGATGGCTCATGAACGACAGCGGCTACTACACCTACGGGCACGACCCGAAGGCGCGAGCCTGGCACCGGCAAACGCGCGTTCACCAGACCCTCACCCTCGACGGCAAAGACACCAAGGTCGCCGGCAAGCCGCTGCTCTGGCACACGGCGCCGGGCTTCGCCGCCCTCGTCGTCGAGAATGCTTCCTACGAAGGCCTCACCCACCGCCGCACGGTGTGGTTCGTGGACAAACGTTTTTTCGTTCTTCTCGACGAAGCCATCGGCGACGTCTCCGGGGACGCCCCTGGCACCCTCGATCTCCATTTCCAGTTCGCCCCCGGTGACGTCGATGTCGACCCCGAGGCCCATCAAGCGAACACCCGGTTCGACGACGTGAACCTGCTCGTCTGGCAAGACCCGAATGCCCCCGTCACTGTCCACGAAGAAGAGGGTTGGTTTGCCTGGACATACGGCCATCGCAAACCCCGCACCGCCATCCGATTCCAACACAACGACCCAG
>JAAEQP010000115.1 GCA_024231375.1 bacterium
CGTCTCCGGGTCGGTCATGATCGTGGCCGGATTGCTGTTGGCCAGCACGACCTCAAACCCTTCTTCCCTGAGCGCCTTGCACGCCTGGGTTCCGGAATAGTCGAACTCGCAGGCCTGGCCAATCACGATGGGTCCGGACCCGATGATGAAAACCTTGTGGATGTCGGTTCGTTTAGGCATTCGTCCTCACTTCTGGTGCTCTCTCGCGTGGGATTGCTTCGCCCACAGTACAGATCGTGCTCGTGTCGGCGCCCACCGTCAAGTTCCACCTTCCGATGCGCACGCACACGAGCACGCTCACACTCGCTTCGCCGTCTCCCCCGAATGGTCCCGACTCGTCTAGCGGGAAATTTCGAGTACTTCCAATTCGATGTCGCCTGCGGGAACCTTGGCCACCGCCCGCTCTCCCACCGCCTTGCCCAACAACGCTTTCCCAATGGGCGAACGGATCGAGATCTTCCCGCTGTCAATGTCCATTTCGACCGGACTCACGAGGACATACGTGATCTCGTTCTTCGACTTGCGGTTCAATACCCGCACCGTCGCGCCCAGATACGCCTTGTCCGTATCCATCGCGCCCTGGTCCATCACCTCCGTCCGGGCGAGCTGGTCCATCAAATCACCGATGCGCCCGTTCACAAGGCCGTGCTCTTCCTTGGCGGCATGGTAATCGCCGTTCTCCCGCAGGTCTCCCAGGCTTCGTGCGAACTCAACCGCC
>JAAEQP010000116.1 GCA_024231375.1 bacterium
CCCGCAGGGAAACCGTCACCGGTTCGCGGCCGCAGAACGGCCGGGCGGCCTGCCGGGCCCGCGGCAACGTCGCGAAGGGCTGAGCGAGTGAACCGGGATTCGCGTCGTCTCCTCCGGGCGAAACGAAAAACTGGGCCGCATCGGCAGCCACGCCGGCCACCAGAATGAGAAGTGCGATGAGGCATATGAGCCAAGGCTTGGTCTCTATCATCTCGTTGGTCTCCTGCAAAAACTCAATGGGACACGTTACCGCAGAACGATCTCGTAGTATATCGTTCTGTCGCGCGCGCCGTCGATCGTGAAACGCCCTGTCGTTGCTGAAATGGTGCGGTCCGTGCGCCGGCCGTCATGGTCCAGCACATTGACCTTCCTTACGCCGCGGCCGGAAATGGCAATGGTCGCCTTGACGGGCTCCAGCAGAATCGGTGCCTTGCCTCGTTCGACGACCTCGTCTTCCGATTCGCTGAACTTCATCCCCGTATTGCGTGCGCGGGCCAGGGCCACGACAAGCAAGGTCCTGGAGCTTGTGATGTCCCTGTCGGATTCCTGCGCCGTGACATAGATCGCCCCGAAACGACAGTGCGGCGTGATCGTCACGTCACCCAAATGGCACGGGCGACCTTCGGCGAAACCGACCACGGCCTTGGTACCCGCCGTGTCGATCGTGAAGTACCCGCCCAGCTTGCTGTCGGGCGCTTCCTTCCACTCGAGCTGCCCCGTCGACGATATAACCGCACCAGCGCGTTCGAAGGGCTTCATATCGAATGCGGGAGTCTCGCGATAGACATTGGTGAATTCCACGGCGCATCGCGCCACCGCCAGGGCACGAGCCGGCACCTTGTCCGAGTCAAAAGTCTTCACGTCGTACTGCTGCACCACGCGGTCGTCGAAGCCCAGCTTGCCCTCGGCCAATGACGGTACGTGGACATACAGCGGCGCGCTCAACTCGGATTCCTTCACATCACCGCGTAAGACCTGTCGGGCGACAGCGGGGAACACACCCAACACCTGTGGCGCCGTCGCGTCCCAACGATCGCGCCCGATGCGATCGCTGAACCCGCCACTGTCGCGGTTCTGGAACATGTAGGACACATCCCAGCCCTGCAAGCCGAAGCCATAGGCACCGAGCAGCGCCGGGCCCTCGACACCCCACTCATTGGGAAACACGTGAATCCATTCCGAGAGCATGAAGGGTCGATCGCTTGCTTGTTGGAGACCGACGCTGAGCGTTCCGGAACCGGCCGTGCGCAACATCGTGGCGTTGTCGAATGTCTCGCCGGGCTTGGCACTGCCGCCACCAAAGTAGTTGTGTCGGTCGATGGTCCCGACGCGCCAGTCCGAGTGCAGGTTGTAGAAATGGCTCAGGGCCCGCCCCGCCTGCCAATTCGAGCCTAGGACCTCGCCTTGATAGCCGGCCTCGCGCAGCGCCGCGGCGTACCGCTCGTTGAACCGGCACTGCTGCTCGTAGAGGAACTCCAGCGTATCGAGCAAACGCTGTCGACGGAACGCCTGCGAACCGTTCAATTGCGCCGGGTCCCAATACCACGGATTGCCAAGTGGCAGAATGTTGCGTTTGTCGAGATGTTCGCCCACAGCCGGGAATCCATCGCCCTCGAAACCATCGAAGGCCTTCTCGCCC
>JAAEQP010000117.1 GCA_024231375.1 bacterium
ATCCGCGAATGCTCAGAGCTGTATGCTCGAGCGCCTCCTGATTCTTGGGATGGTCGGTTGTGAACTCCGAGAAGTGCGCGAGGAATTCCTCCGGCTCATAGCCGAGAACCTGTGTGACCGACGCCGAGACGTAATCGAAAACACCGTCCAGATCATGGCGGTACAGGAATGCGTCGATCAGGTTGTTGGCCAAGCGTGCGTGTTTTTGGTTGCTCTTCTGCAGTTCCTCTCCGGCCTGTTTGCGTTCAGCGGCTTCGCTGAGGGTTCTGGCGATGCCGTCGATCAGGCTGCGTTCTTCCGCCAAGAACGGGCCCTCATCCAACTCAGGGCGCGCCTCTAAACAGTAGACCTCGACTGCACCGCACGGTTTGCCGTCCAAGACAATATCGCTTGATTGTCTCCACTCGGTCTCATCAAAAGGCTCTGAAACATACTCCTTCCCGTCGAAGACAACCTTGCCTCTCGTGATCTCCGGGTAGCGCCAGCCGGTAGGGATGAGTTCAGCCACGTCCTGGAACATCTCCTCCAGCGAGGCCCGTCGCTGGATGGATTCGGCCACGCCATACATGCATCGGAGTTCCTTAATGCGCTCTCCCATGCTGTGCACGAGTTGATCGCGTTCCTCCTCGGCCCGTCTGCGTGCGACCCGTTCCCTGCGTTGGCGCACCACTTGCAGAACTACGACCGGCAGCATCTGGAAGTAGTTCCCTTCCGGATCCTTGATGATGTAGTCATCCACCCCCGCCTTAAGGGCTTCGACGGCCATGCTCTCAGAGCCGGAGCCGGTCAGAATCACGGTCGCCTGGTCAGGGTGGTCGCTGATCACCCTCTTGCAGAATTCCAGGCCGTGCATGCCTGGCAGTTGCAGATCGGACAAGACTACATCGAACGATCCTTCCGGTGCGTCAAGGAGTTCGGCGGCGTGCTCGGCCCGGACACAGTGCGTAACATCACACGGCGGATTCGAACCTGCGAAGGCCCTGACAGCAGCGCGCGCGTCATGCTTGTTGTCCTCCACAAGCAATACACGAAGCATGGACGGTTCTTCTGATGGGTTGCTTCGGCCGGATGCCAGTGGCGTTTCAGGACTTCCCACGACCTTCCTCCGGTACATCGACGAGTTCCCAGAACAGGTTGATCATCTTTATTGCGTCTGCAAAGTTGTCGAATCCCACTGGTTTGCGGATGTAGGCGTTGACTCCCATATTATAGCTCTGAGCCTTGTCCTCATCGTCGTCCGAGGTCGTCAGGACGACGACAGGCAGGTGGCTGAGTTGTTCGTCTGCACGAATTGCCTTCAGAACGCCCAAGCCATCCAGCTTCGGCATCTTGAGATCGAGAAGCAGGAGATTGGGCGTCGGCGCCGAGCCCGGCTCGCTGTACGTTCCACGGCCGTACAGATAGTCCAGGCACTCCTCTCCGTCCCGAACGATATGCAAGGGATTGGCGATGTTATGGGTCTTCCAGGCGCGTTTCGTGGCGAGAATGTCGTGCTTGTTGTCTTCGGCCATCAGAACGACCAGTTTCCGTTCTTCCCTGTTCATCACCTCTTCTCCTTCCTGGTCTTGGGAAGCGTCACATAAAACGCGCTGCCCTTACCGGGTTCGGATTCAATGCGTACGGACCCACGCAGATAATTCACCGCCTTGCGCACAATGGCCAAACCGATTCCGGTGCCCTCGTACTCGTCGTCAGTGTGAAGACGCTCGAAGACACGAAATATCTTATCATGGAAACGTGCTTCGATCCCTATTCCATTGTCCCGCACGCAGAACTCCCAGTGGCCGGCGTCAAGTTCCCCCCAATTCAGTTGCAGCGTCTTTGGCGAGGATTCGTTGAACTTCGCCGCATTGCTGATCAGATTCTGAAAGAGCGCTCGAAAGACAACGGGCTCGGCCTCGATGACCGGCCAATCATTGGCCATCTCGATGGTGACGTCCTGCCGAAGAGCAGAAGCGTCGCAGATGTCCGCGATGAACTCACCCACGTTGATACGCTCAGCAGGGAGAGCCTTGCGCCCAACACGCGAAAGGTCAAGCAGGTCACCCACCAGCGCATCGGCGTTGGCCACCGACTCCCCTAGTCCATCAAGGTATTCCTTCTGGTCGCCATCGAGTGTTTCTTCGAGGTCTTCTCTCAAGAAATCGGCGTATTGCCGTACTGCACGCAAGGGGGCTCGGAGGTCGTGAGAGACAACGCGCGCGTACTCTTCCAACTCCGTGTTGGCTGCCTCGAGTTCCGCTGTGCGCTCCTGGACCAACTCCTCCAGATGTTCGCGGTGCGTGCGCAGGTCATCCTCCGCCAGCCGTCGCTCAATTGCCTCGCCCAGAGCGTGGGCAAGGCCGTCGATCAGACGGCGTTCTTCAATCATGAAGGGACCTTCGTCCAACTCAGGGCGCTTCTCAAGATAGTAAACCTCGACAACGCCCCGACGCTCTCCGGCAACCACTATGTCGCTTGACTGCTTCCACTCGGTCTCATCAAAAGGCTCTGCAACATACTCTCTCCCGTCGAAGACAACCTTGCCTCTCGTGATTTCCGGGTAGTGCCAGCCGGGGGGGATGAGTTCTGTCGCGTCCTGGAGTACCTCCTCTAGCGAGGCCCGTCGCCGGACAGAATCGGCCACTCCGTACATGCATTGAAGCTCCTTGATGCGCTCTCCCATATCGTGCACAAGTTCATCACGCACTGCCTCGGCTCGCATGCGCTCGACAGCCACACCCTCCAACTCGTCAACGCGCTCGCGTAGCTCCTGGGCCTCGTCCAGAAGCTGCGCCCTAGTCTTCCTGCTATCGTCTGGCATGGCTTGCCTCCCACGTCTCGCCCGAGATCTCCGCACGAAAGCTCGTGGCAAGGACAGTCCATCTTGCTCCAGAACGGGCGTTTGCGTCAAGAAGAAGGCATTGAGAAGCACTTCCGGAAGACCAAGCCTGGGCACCTGAAGAACGGCGACTGCCCTCGGCCGCCAGCCTCGTCTGGAATCGCCTGGTTTGGGCTTCCGAGAAGTGTGGCATTTTCTGTGGCACTTCTTCGGAGAGCGGGGGTTCCGCAAGACAGATCTGCCGCAGACCAGAATGTGGCTAAGTGATTGGCATTGCATCAAGTACGAATGGGACGCCGGATCCCGTGAAACGCCTTAGTAGGGGTGGTACAACTGCGGCGATCCCTATCCCAAACCGACGTATGCCATTCCCCATCCGGGAACGGCGGCACGGATGTCGTTTCTGCTGATGTGGAAGTACGGCCTGACAGGCAACCTGTACTGGTGTGTGAGGCACATCAACCATATCGGCGACGTGCCACTGGTGAACCCCGGCGCGGACGGCCGGGGGGATGGGATGCTGGCGTACGTCTACCAGTCCCGAACAGTCCCGTCGCTGCGGCTGGAGACCATCCGCGACGGCGTGGAGGACTACGAGTACCTGTGGCTGCTGGCGGACCGTGTGCGAAAGGCGGAAGCCGTGGGCCAATCGTGTCCCGAAGTGCGCGCGCTCCTGACGATCCCCGACTCCGTGGCCCGGGACATGGGTCACTACTCACACGACCCGAAGCCGCTTGAGGTGTACCGTTGGCGAATCGCCGAGGCGATTGAAGCGCTGGGGGATTGAGTTCTCGGCACGGTCCCGTCCGGCGATCCTTCGCTTGATCGCAGGGGCGCGATCTGCTCATACTTGGAATTCACTGTTTCCTGGGCCGCCCAAGCGGCCAAACTCGCGGCCATGACTCAATGGGGGTGTCTTTCAGATGCGGTATTGCCTGAGCGCAATCGTACTAATCGGCCTGGTTTGTGGTGCTGTTTCCGCCCAGACCATGGAAAAGAACACGAAATTTCTGGTGAACGACGCGCCGGTCTTGCAGGTGGCGTCCGGGGGCAAGGTCCTCATCGCCAGCGACGGATTGAGCGACGAGATCGGTCTGCCGGAGCCCGACGAGGTCGTGACGACCGAATTGGACGACGGCAAAGCCATCAACGTGTACCGCGCGACGAGCGACGTGCTCGATTACCGCCGCGAGATCGCCGTCCGCAATACCGACGCAGGCAACACGGCGTCCCTCACGTTCCGCTGTCGCCTGTATCCCTACCACGAGACCCCGGGCGTGTCCTACGCGTTCCGCGTGCCCGCCGCGACGCTGGATGGGTTCGCATACAAGGCCGTGACCGACCGTCCCTACCGGCAGAAGACCCCCTCGGGCACACTGAAGGCGGACGCGCCCGACGGCGCGGTCGTTTCGGGTCTGGCGTTCCTGAGCCTGATCGGGCCCAATCCCACGGCGGCCGACGGGCATGCGCTCCGTGCGTACACGATGGACTTCGCCCCCAGCGGCCGGGGCCTGTACTACAACGTACGCAGCAAGGGCATGGTGGGCAACGCGTGGTCGCTGCGTAAGGAAGGCGACTTCTTCGTGTTCCGCGTCGGCCTGAGAGGCCGGTGGTACGGCGGCATGATGACCACGAAGGTCGTCATTCACGACCAGCAGATTGCCTACAACGAGATCCATCCCGCACCGGACGAATGGCACTACGCCTTCGCGCCCCAAACCACGCTGGCGTTGTCCGCTGATGATTCGCAGCCTGAAGGCACACAGATTCTGTCGACGGACGCCTTCGCCGAGGGCAAGCTTGCCGGATGGGAATCGTCGGCGGGCCTGGCCAGAGTGCCGGGCATTCTCGGGGGAATGATTGCGGGCAAGACGGGTACGCTGCGCCTGATGCCACCTCCTGGCGCCTATCTGGTAACCGTGCGGTTCGGTGCGGATACGGCCGTCGGTCCCTTTGACCTGACCGCCAACGGCCGCCCAGCGGGCTCCGGTTTGAAATCCGATCCCGGCAAAGTCACGTCGCACACCTTCTCATCTCCCGTCGCCGCAGCCGGTTTGGCACTGGGGTTCTCGTCGGACGCGTTGTTCGGCGTGAGCGCCGTCGTCATGCAACGCGTGGCCACCGACTACGAAGCGAAGCAGGCGTTGATGGGCGATATCTGGACCGTCGCGGATGTGCCGACGCCGGACAAAGACATCAAACCCGGCCGCCGCGTGTCGGGCGAGTTCGCGAAGCTGCCGCCCTTCGATGAATGGCGCTGGAACATGGCCATGACGAACCTGGGGCCGGACAACATCAGTTCGCGCAACGAGCTTGTCACCTATGCCGATATCGAACGCCGCATTAAAGAGGTCATCGACGCGGGCTTCAACACGGTCATCCTGAACGGTCTGCATTTCCGGCTGTGCCATCCCCGCGAGATGGGGATGATGACCGCGAATACGAAACGCATCTGCGACGTGGCCCACCGCTACGGCGTGCGCGTCATTGAACATCACGACGTGCCCATTTTCCAGGCCCAGAACGACGGATATCGCGCGTTGCTGGCCGTGCCGCATTGGCTGACGGAAGACATCGCGACCGGCAAGCAGGCCACCATGGCCTGTGTGGCCAATCCTCAGTTCCGGGGCTACTACTACAAGTGGTTCCGCGACTACGTGCGCGAGACCGGTATCGATGGCTGCATGTTGGACGAGGTGACCTTCTTCGGGCCCACGTACTGCGGGTGCGAACACTGCCGCGCGGCGTTCACTGTAGCCACCGGCCTCACCTTGCCCTACAAGGACACGGACGGCGTCTTCGGCAACAAGGACAACGCCACCTGGGTCGCGTGGGAGAAATGGCGCGTCGAAGCCAGCGCCGATTTCTTCAAAGGCATCCGCGCCATCTTCGACGAAGTGAATCCGGAAGCCACCCTCATGACCTACACCACGCACTACGGGTTCACGTCGTCCTACGGCTCCCGCAGATTCGGAAGCGACATCGTGGCGCGCGCGGAGCACATCGATTTCCTCGGCACGGAGATCATGTCCCGCAACGTCATGTCGAGCTACCGCAGCGTCTTTGGATTCCGCAAAGCCAAAGCGGCGCTGGGACTTCACTTTGACGCGCCCATCTGGGGTCTGGTCTACCACTTGGACGACCCCGACCTCGCCTACTTCGGGTGGGCCCTGCTGCACATGAACCGGCAAGTCGGCTGGATCGCGAGCATCGAAGGCTTCGACCTGGGCCGGTTCGTCAACTGGCCCGGAAAGATGAATGTTCGCGATGCGGAACCGCTGAGCGATATGGCCGTCGTCTTCTCGCGGACGTGCTGCAACTACAACCGGTCGTCGGCTCATGCGGCGGCGGCCATGGGTTGTTCGCAGCAACTGAGCGACGCACACATCCAACATGACGTCATCCTCGATCTCGATCTGACGCCCGAGACCCTCGAACGCTATCGCGTGGTCGTCCTGGCGGCCGTGGAATGCCTCAGCGACGAGGCGGTCCAGGTGTTGCAGGACTACGTCGCGGGTGGCGGCAGCGTGGTCGTCACGGGACGCACGTCCCAGAGCGACGCGAACGGTATCCTGCGCGACAAGCTCGGCCTGTCCGACCTACTCGGCGTCGAATTGGACGGCGACCCGATGGCCAAGCCGTGCTCGGTGAAGGTGGGACGCGACGACCCGTTCCAGGTGGATGCGGGCGCGGTACGCGTCAAGGCGGCCCAAGGCACACGTGTCCTCGGTTGGGTCGTGGACGACGCAGGCAAGCCCGTGACGCCCGCTGTTACCTATCGCCGCGTGGGCGAAGGGCATGCCGTGTATCTGGCCGTGCCCTTCGGCGCCGCCAACTACATGCGCGAGTACACGGCCGGCGATACCTTCGACTTCGCATTGAACGAACCCGCGCGGGACGTCCTCCTCAAACTGGCGCGTAGCGCCGCCGCCGGACCGCTCACTTTCGAGGCGACGGGGATTCCCGAAGACGTGCTGGTCTCGGCCTACAAGGTGCCGACCGGCTACGCCATCCACTTCCTCAACGCCCGCGGGGCTGGCCTTGAACCCGGCGACACGCTTCCGAAGGCCGCGCCCAAGGACGCCTTCGCGCCGCTCGACGAAGACCTCGAGTTTGAACTGCGGGGCGTGGCCGCAATCACGGCCGGACGCCTGGTGAGCCCGGATTACGAGCGCCCACGCGACCCGAAGATCGAGGTCTGGGCCGACCGGTATACAGTCACGATTCCGCGCGACGCGCTTGAGGCCTATACCATTCTGTATCTCGATTGTGAGGAAGACAGCTCAGACGAGTAACTGAAGTCATTGCGACGGGGCAATCCCATTTCCTACCCTCTCCCACCGGGAGAGGGCAGGGTGAGGGGTCTTTCTGCCAGCGATTGTTGACCCTGAGAAGGCCAAGCGACCTATGCTGACGCGCATCAAAGAGTACATCTACGACCACTTGGCGGAGGTAGTCGCAAGTGTGATCGCGTTCGTGGCCACCTATGTATTCCTCTTCCTCTTCATTGGGCGCTATCACCACCGACTTCTGGAGTATGGGCGTATGTATGCGGTTCTTCTGCTGCCAGCCGTCGCTGTGGGAGTCTGGGCGTGGCGTCTGCCCGGCAAGCAGGACGCGTGGCGGGGGCACGGGCGAGTCGGTCACCGGTATGACGCCGAGGACGGCAGGCCTGACAGCGAGGCTGAGTAACGCCACGGGGGCACCTGTCCTCGTTGAACTCCACCGCCCAACCTTCGTAGACTGACCGTGCAACCCGGCCTGCTCCGTACGAACGTCACAGGAGAACCGTCTGTGGTCGATCTCGAAAAGCACTCCGAAGCAATCCTCACCCGCGCACTGGCGAACGGCGGCGGGCTCGCGGAAATCTATCTTGAGGAACGGGCCACATCCCGCCTCGGCCTCGAGCAGGACAAACTCGAAAAGGTCATCACTGGCACCGAAGCGGGCGCAGGCATTCGCATCCTCACCGGCGAGCGTACCCTATACGCCCACACCAACGACGTTTCCCTTGACGGGCTGCTACGCCTCGCGGACACGGTGGCTGGCGGCGCAAATGAAGCGCAGGGCGACTACCGATTCGACTACGCGCCTGAACGGTTCGCCACGCCCGTGAAACAACCGGCCGCCGCGGTGTCCACCCCGCGCAAGGTCGATTTGGTCCATGCGGCCAACAAAGCGGCGCGCGCCTACGATCCACGCATTGTCCAGGTCTCGGTATTCTATGGCGACGCCGCGCGTCGGGCCGTGATCGCCAATTCGGAAGGCCGGTACGTCGAGGACGCACGGTCCCAAGTGATCTTCATGGTGCAGGTCGTGGGCGCCGACGACGGCGTCATCCAGACCGGCCGCCATTTCTGTGGCGGGGCCATGGGGTTCGAGTTGTTCGACGACAACGACCCCGAGGACGTGGCGCGCGAGGCCGCGCGGCAAGCCAGTCTCATGCTCGACGCCGATCCCGCTCCCGCGGGCCGTATGCCCGTGGTCCTCAGCAGTGAAGCCGGCGGCACCATGATTCACGAAGCCGTCGGACACGGGCTGGAAGCGGACCTTGTGGACAAAGGCATGTCCAAGTTTGGCGGTCGGATTGGCGAGATGGTCGCCGTCGAGGCCGTGACCGTCGTTGACGACGGCACCATTCCCGGCAAACGCGGCACGTGCGCCGTGGACGACGAAGGCACCCCCATGCAGCGCACGGTGCTCATCGACCAAGGCCGTCTCATGGGGTACATGAACGACCTGCAGACCGCACGGAAGCTGGGTCACACCGCGACCGGAAACGGCCGACGCGAATCGTACCAGTGCAAGCCGATTCCGCGCATGACGAACACCCTTATCCTGTCCGGTACGGATGACCCTGCCGAGATCCTGGCGAACACGCCGGACGGGCTCTATGTGCGGAAGATGGGCGGCGGACAGGTGAACACCCTGAACGGCGACTATGTGTTCGAGGCCTCCGAGGCCTACATCATCAAGAACGGCGAACCGCACACGCCCGTACGTGGCGCGACGCTTGTCGGCAACGGGCCGGACACGCTCATGTCCATCGAAGCGGTGGGCAATGATCTAGGATTCACATTGGGCACCTGCGGCAAGGGCGGTCAGGGAGCGCCTGTCAGTGACGCGCAGCCCACCTTACGCATTCGGGAACTGACCATAGGGGGTACCAACGGATGACACGTCGGAACTGGGTGTGGGCGTTGGCGATTGGCGCGGTACTGACGGGATGTACGAGCGAGAAGGCACCGGTGGAGGTGCCGGTGGAGTGGAACGCGCTACGCGGCGATGCCATCCCCGCGGCCACCCGAGACGCGGTTCATGCCGCCAATGAACGCCTGCTGAAGTGCATCGAGACCAAGGATGCGCCCGGCGCGCTGAGCCTGTTCGCCAAGGCCATGCAGGAACAGGAAGGCTTCGCGGGCCAGGTCGAGTCTATGCTGAACCAGTTCGCTCAACTTCTGGGGACCACGGAGTTCAGCCCGGGATACGAATGCTACGTCTCCTTCACACCCGAATCAGGAAGCGCCGCCGCCATTTCCGTGCCGTCCGGCGCCGAGCCTCCCTTCACCGTCGACCTTCCTCCCGTGCCGGGGGACAAGTTCGTGTCGCTGCTTGAATCAGAGAATGGAACCCTCGTCGCCTTGATCTACGCGCTGCAGGATGGCGAATGGAGCATCGCCAAGATGCACGCCGGCATCATGCGTATGGGAGGCAAGACCGCCCCCGAATGGGTCGACGAGGCGCGCGATCTGCTGGCGGCAAACAAGCTGTTCCCCGCAAATTTCCGCATGCAATTCGCGGCTCAGTGCATCGAGCCCGCACCCTTCATCCGGTTCGACGGCATCGCCGCCATGCAAGCGCTGGCCCAAGATGTCGTTGGACGTCTCGACACAACCTACGCCTTCCCGCACGCCGTGGACGGTGTGGCAGGCGTCCAGCAGTTGTACCGGCTCGACGCCCAGGCTTCGCGGGGGGGGCTCGTGCTTCTCGTGGGGCACGTCACTGCCGTTTCCCTCGACGACGAAGCGGCACTGCGCACGCAGTGCGAGGCGCTGTTGCCCAAGATGCAGGAGCTGTACCCCGGCTTGACCGAAGGCTTCAATCAGGCGCTATTCACAATCTTCGCCGAACCGCCGACGGACCGCGCGAAGACATACGACACCAAACAGATCGTTCTTCCGCTGGGTGAAGAGTAGAGGCGCTCTTCCGCGTTCTGAATAGCCAATCCCGCCCCAACTGCCCCCACTCTCAGTCCCGTTGGGCCTTCTCTCTGCGAAGGGCGACGGGAGAACGCCTGTAGTGTCGTTTGAACGCCGTAGAAAAGCTGAAGGCATCGGAGTAGCCGACACGCTCTGCAATGTGTTCCATCGGGAGCGTTGTGCCCCGAAGCAACTGCGCGGCGTGGCGCAGGCGCAAATGCCTCACTTGCTGCATCGGACTTCGACCGGTTTCGCGAACGGATACCTGACGGAGCTTCTCTCTTCCTATGCGGCAATATTCCGCAAGAGTGGAAAGTGTCCATGGGTGTGCAAGATTGTTTGCTACGGAAGCCCATAGAGATTCCAACTCATACGTGGTTGTCTCGGACCTGACCAAGTCGCAGGCGTGGAACGTGACCAGTTCGCCCAGGCAGCGGATGACGGTGCGTCGACCGAGGGCGATGGATTCGGAATACAGCCGGCCGAAGGCCCAGTGAAAGTCCTCGAACGGCCGACCCGGCAGTATGTAAGGCTCTGATTGTTCGAAATGTGCGGGACATGAGGAGTCACCGAAGAAGCGCACAAAGAGAAAACTCCATTGCTCCTTCCTCGTCTTGTTGTAGCGCCATCCCCATCGTGCACCCGGCGGACAGGCGTAGGCGGTACCCCGCGATGAGGGCACCCAACGTCCTTTCACGTATACATTTCCCTCTCCGCCAATGGTTACGTGGACATGCCCGAACGCTTCATCGCCAGGATCGGATCGCGCGGTACGCGGCCCGTGAACACGCGTGAGCCCCGTACTCATTATCCCCAACGCACGCAGTTCGGGATGGTCCTCAGAGAACACCCGGGCTTCAGTAAGATTTGGCCATATCAGGTCGCGCATATTCGTGGCATTTCGCAAAGGTAAGAAAGCAGGCTGGACATTCCATTTCCTCGCCATTATCCCCATAATTCCCCAAGAAAGCAAATCGTTTCGCATTCACGGGCCCCGCCCTATTCCATGGCAGAAAGAGCATGGGGGCCGGCCAGGCGAGACAACCAAAAAAGGGATGCCATCATGATACGTGAAAAGGGTTCACACTCATCGAACTGCTGGTGGTGATTGCCATCATCGGGATCTTGGCGGCGATTCTGTTGCCGGCATTGGCGCGTGCGCGCGAAGCGGCCCGGCGTGCGAGCTGTCAGAACAATCTGAAGCAGATGGGCATCGTGTTTAAGATGTATGCGAACGAAGCGAAGGGAGAACTCTTCCCTCCCATGAAACGCTTCGACTGTGATGCGGACGGGACCAATGTCACGAAGTTCGGTGACCTATGGCCCGCGCCCTGCGGGCTTGCTGTCTATCCCGAGTATCTCACCGATGTCTCGGTGTTGTCATGCCCATCCGACACCGATAGCGGTACGCTGTCTGTCCTTGAGGGGCGCTGGAACCAGAACCACGATCCGGGTCAGCCTATCCTGCCGTGCCTTATCTCGACCGCGTCGTACTCGTACTATGCATGGACGCTCTCGGATGACATCATGTGGCAGCCGGGCACGGATGTGAATGCCACACCCTTCGATTGGATGGCGAACGCCAGCCTTGATTTCATTTCGGGGATGTCCGCTCTGCTGGACGACTTCACGGATTGGGGCTCCGGGGGGAACGATGGCTCGTTCCACGACAGTGACGTCAGCCAAGGTTCGATGACCGCCTTCCGGCTCCGCGAAGGAATCGAGCGATTCTTCATTTCCGACATCAACAATCCCGCGGCGACCGCCAAAGCGCAGAGTGACGTCTTCATCATGTTTGACGAAGTCAACGCCCAGACCGTAAAAGACTTCAACCACGTTCCGGGTGGCTGCAATGTTCTCTTCATGGACGGCCATGTTGCCTTCAGCCGCTACCCGAGCGAGACGCCGGCATCAGTGGCCTTCGCGGAATTTGCCAGCTTCTAGACGGGAGGCTGCCGCGCTATGGCAATGGCCGCGTCGAGTATCCGTCCGAAAGGGCGCGGCCGGCCTGACTTGGGTAGGCCCACCCGAGCCGGGCGTGTGGAACTAGAACTCTGACGGGTTGGCCGGGTGCACTTCTTGGTGATCGCCCGGCCAACCCTCTTCCGGGAACTCCCGCGTGTGCGGTGCCTTTCAGTCAGCATCGGCGCACGCACGTTTCTGGTATGATGGCCGGGGCCGTTCAGGCCCATGGACATGCGAGCCAACAACGCGAGAGGAGTATACGTTTTGCACCCGGTTGACTGGATTATCGTTGCAGGATACGTGGCCATCGCACTGGCCATCGGCGCGGCCTTCACGAAGAAGGCCAGCGCGAGTAAGGAAGACTACTTCCTCGCGGGGCGCACTCTGGGGTGGTTCGTGGCGGGCACGTCGATCGTGGCCACCACATTCTCGGCCGACACGCCCGTATTCGTCGCCGGCATGACCCGCACCACGGGCATTCACTACAACTGGTTCTGGTGGTCGGGGCTCATCGGGCAGGTGGCGACCGTCTTCTTCTTCGCGCGCCTATGGCGGCGTAGCGGCGTGGTGACCGACATCGAGTTTCTTGTCAAACGATACGACAAGGGTGTCGAAACCCACGTCCTTCGCGTGTTCAAGGTCCTCTTCGAGGGCATCTTCATGAACTGTTGCGTCATGGCTTCGGTGACCCTGGCCATGGCGAAAATCTTCACCGTGGTCCTCGGCCTTTCCGATGCGCCCCTGTTCGTGCTTCCCGTGCTCGGCAACGTGACGTCAACCGGCCTTCTTCTTTGCGTGCTGGGGTCGGCCGCCGTCATCTACTCGGCCCTGTCGGGCCTGTATGGCGTGGTCTACACCGACCTCGTGCAGTTCGCACTCGCCATGATCGGCTCCATCGCCCTGGCCATCATCGTATACGTAGACATTTCCAAAGGCCCCGGTCTCCATGCAAATCTGGAAGCGGCGCCGGAGTTCAAGAACGCCCTTCTCGATTTCATGCCGAGCATGAGCAACTTCAACCTGGGCACGTTCACCTTTGTCGTTTTCATTGCGGTGGCGTGGTGGTCGGCCGCGCCGGGTAGCGGCTACGCCGTGCAGCGCATCCTGTCGACGAAGAGCGAGAAGGACTCCTTTCTGGCCTTTTTGTGGTACACGGTCTGTCACTATCTCATCCGCCCGTGGCCCTGGATCATCGTGGGCATCTGTTCCCTCTATTACTTCCCCACGCTGGTGGATAGCGAATCCGCGTTTCCGTCCATGATCGCCCAGTTCCTCCCCAAGGGCCTCAAGGGCATCATGGTGGCGTCGCTGCTGGCGGCATTCATGAGCACCCTCGACACCCATCTCAACTGGGGTGTTTCCTACCTGGTCAACGACCTCTACGAACCCTACGTGCATCCCGGCGCGAAGCCCCACCACTACGTGGTCGTGTCGCGTGTCTGCATGGTGCTGCTGACCATGGCGGCCTTGATTATCACGACACAACTCACCTCCATTCTCGAGATGTACAAGCTCCTGGGCCTGTTCTGGGGCGGTATCGGCACGGTACTCATCGCACGCTGGTTCTGGTGGCGGGTGAACGCCTGGTCGGAGATCACGGCCATCGCCGTATCGCTCGTCGTCGGCATTTCCGCGGCGATCTTCCTGGCGGATTCGCGATTCGACGGGGCCGACCTCCTCGGCGTACGGATTATCCTGACCCTGAGCGCATCGCTGGTGTCGTGGGTCGTCGTTACGTTTCTGACCTCGTCCAAGCCGACCGCTCAAACCGAGGCCTTCTACCGTCAATTGAAGGTGGGCGGTCCGGGTTGGGCGCGGCTGCGGAAGCAAACAGGCGTGGAGCCTGCGTCGGGCGACCTCAGCCGTGCCGCCGCTGGGTGGGTTCTTACTTCCGCGCTCTTGCTCGCGCTGCTCGTCGGCACGGGCAAGTTCCTGTTCCACGACTGGATGGGCGGGGCCATCTGCGTGGCCGTCGCTGTTGTGTCCGGGCTTGCCCTCAAACAGGTGCTCGCCAAGTTCAGTTTGTCCGATTAACGTGTACCATTCCGGGAGAATGATGTGATGAACGCTACCTCTATTCTCGTTTGCGCCGCGCTGGTTGGCGCGAGTGCGAGCGCCCTTGCCGAGGCCATTGTTGAAACCAACGATTTGCGGCTTGCGGTGAGCGATAGCGGACAGGTCGTCAGCCTGTTCGATCTGGCCAATCAGGTGGAGTATTGCGCCAAAGACCAGCCTGCCGCGCTGCTGCGCGTCCGGTGTGGCGGCGAGATGCACGCGCCTTCAGCCATGGCCTGGGACGCCGCCAAGGGCGAGATGGTCCTGAAATACGAACCTGCCGGCGTTGAGGCGGTGCTTCACGTAACGGTCAAGCCGAACCATCTCGTTCTCGAACTCGTGCGCGTGACGCCGCTGGAGAAGGTCGATCTCGTGGAGTGGGGCCCCATCCCCACTACCGTCAAGGAAAGCGTCGGAGATTTCGTGGGTGTCGTGAAGAACGACGCCTACGCCCTGGGTATCCAAGGACTCAATGTGAAGACCATGGGCGGTTTCCTGGTGAAGGAGGAGGGAATCGACTTGTCCCGAGGCCAGACCGCGAAGGCAATGGAGTGGGGGAGCACGCTGCAGGCCTACTCCCGCGACCGCTCGCACCCGCGCAGTGTGGATGTGTGGAACGGTAACTTCCCGGGCATGCCTGTCCCCCCGATAGACGGCGAAACCGTGGAAGGCTCGAAGATAGCCCTGTTCGGGTGTGCCGCGGACAAGGCGCTTGAGCGCATCGGCGCGATTGAAGTCGCGGAAGAACTGCCCCATCCGGAATTCGACGGCGTATGGCACAAGATGACGCGCGAAGGAGGCCGGTCGTACCTCATCGCTCCCTTCTCCGAAGACACTGTGGACGAGATGCTGGCCTTCGCGAAACGGGCCAATCTCGCCAGCTTGTATCACGGCGGCCCGTTCGCAAGTTGGGGGCACTACGAACTCAACCCGCGCGAGTTCCCGAACGGGAGCGA
>JAAEQP010000118.1 GCA_024231375.1 bacterium
CTTCAGGTCATGGCCTCCGCTCAGAAGCAGTTCAACTGCATTCCGCTTGAATTCCTCGTCATATCTTCTGCGTGACACGTTCAGGTCTCCTTTCCTACATTCTAATGACCCTTACGTGTCCGTCAAAACGAGGCAACCCCATTCTTGACCGGAGAGATCGTTCGCGGCGCCTCAGTTCCCCGCGCGCGCCACCTTGGGGCCGTCCGGCGCATCCGCGCACACCACGCGGAATCCTACGTCCACGACGCGTTGCCACGACTCGTAGGCTTGCCGGAAGGAAGCACGCGCACGGCGGGGACGGTCACGCCAGGAACCGCCTCGAACCACTCGTTTGCCTTCGACCTCGGGCGCGTTGCGGCCGTCGGTGGTGTCGTAGGGATAGGGGCGGTACAGCGACGCGGTCCATTCGGCGGCGTTGCCATGCATGTCGTGGAGCCCCCACGGGTTGGCCGCGAACGCCCCGACCGGTGCGGATACCTTGTGCGCGTCGTTGAAGGCGGCCACGGCGGCCCGGTAGGAGTGGACCGCTCCGGACGGCAGGCTCCACGGGGCGTAGGTGTCGATCTGCAGATACCGTGCATCCGCGAAGTTGGCGTGAGGCGCGAAATCGCCGTCCACGTCGCCGTACGAAAGGGGCGTCGACGTGCCGGCGCGGCACGCCCATTCCCATTGGGCCTCGGTCGGGAGGGTGAAGGGTAGGCCGGTGTGCCGAGACAACCAGTCGCAGAAGGCCGCGGCTCTCTGCCACGCGACGCGCACCACGGGTTGGTCAGGTCCGTTCAGTGGATAGCCGCGTTCCTCAACGCTGAACTGCAAGAAATCGCCATGTTCGAGACGGCTGTCATGGTCCGGTGCGAAGCGGCCGAACTGGGCGTTGGTGATTTCGCACCGTCCCATCCAGAAGGGCTTCTCGATGCGAACTGCCGTAGCGGGTCCTTCATCGTTGAAGCCGACGTCACCACCCATCATGAATGCACCCGCCGGGACGCGCACCAGCTCGAGCACGACCCCGTCGCCCAGGTCCACCGTTCGCGTAGCGGTCGCCGCACTCGCAGGCACCCCGTCGGGGAATCGCACCGCGACTGGTTGCGCGGCAGGCTGTGCCGGTTGCGGGGCCGGCGCTTCCACGGAAGCGAGTTGGGCCGGTTCACCGATGGCCTCGGGGTCCTCGGTGCGGTTCGAGGTGTACTTAGCAAGCATGGCCATGCGCAGTTCGCGCTGTCGTGCGACCTTCTCCTCGCCGACGATTTCGCGCCACGTGCCATGGGCGGGCGCGTGCAGATCGATCCAGGTGTTGAGCCGGTCCCAGGCCTCGGCGTCCAGGCGAACGTCGTGATGGCCTTTCTCCAGGAGTTGGATCAACTCGCTCGTGCCCGCGTGGAATTCCATGGCCGGCAAGAGATGCATGTCGCTTTCGATGCTGGGCGTGCGCACATACCCGCGCAGGGTCAGGTAGGCGGGCGTGAACTGAGACCCGTTGTTGTAGGCGTCGCTGGCGGCGGTCGTGTGGACCGGCGGCTGGTCGCGGAAGTCGGGCTTGCCGTCCGTGCCGTCGTGGCATCGAACACAATGTCGATCCAACACGGGCTGCACCTCGCGCACGAACGAGAAGCCGCGGACAGGACCATACCAGTCTGTGATGTTGGATGCTTCGCGTCTTGCGGCAGACGCGTACCGGCTGGGCGTGACGCTGTTCTGACTCTCATGGCACCCCGTGCAGGACAGCACTTCGCCCGGCATGGCCGTAAACCAACTCCGCATCAGTTGCACGGCGCGTCCGTCATCGTCGAGCGGCTGAATCGAGATGGGCGTGTTTGCCGGTACGTTGAAACAGGCGCTGCCGTCGTCGTCCACGGGCACGGTACCGATGACGCGTTTGATGTCCCACGGTCCGTCGAGGCCGACGCGGTTGATCTGTCCGCCGACCCCGTGGTACGAGAAGTGGTAGGTGACCAGGCGCAACTGCTTGACCGTGCCGCGAGGGACGCCGGCCAGGCCCGGCCCTTCGTACACATCGGTCATGAACACCACGGCATCCTTGCGATCCGGGTCCACTTTCGGTGCAATCGCGGGCGGTTTCGGCGAGGTGCGCCAGGGGACGGGTTCGACCAACGCATATCCCGGTTCCTGCTTGACGAGCGTCATGTTGTCGAACACGTCGACCAGGTAGAGGCCCCACGGGATTTCCGCGTCGGGTTTGCAGGCCACGAGGAAGTACGTGTCGCTCAGGGGCCACGGATGGAGGAACATGGGCCACGTGCCCTGGACGAGTCCGTCGAGGATGACGGGGTCAACCATCTTGCCTCGTCCCGGGATGCGTTGAACGGCGCCGCTGGCTTCGTGGCGGCCACGTTCCGGGTCGAACAGCACCAACTGTCCCATGCGCCGGGTGTCGTGATGTCCGCTGACGACGGCCACGAATTGAGAGGGATGGTCGGGTATGGGCCGTGCGTAGAACATGGAGTTCGGCCAGTAGGAATTGCTGCCGTAGTAGGCCATCTGCCCCGTGCCGTCGGGGTTCATGCTGAACAGAATCCGCGACACGAAGTGGGGGATGTCCGTGTACTCCCAGCGCAGGTACAACACCCGGCCGTTGTTGAGCACGGTGGGACACCAGTCGTGGTCCTGCTCGAACGTCAAGCGGCGGATGCCGCTTGTGTTCGCGTCGAGGAGGTAGAGGTTCGATACGTGGGACGACCCGGTGACGCACGGCACGCCGACGAATGGCGCGGTCGACGAGAAAAGGGTATTGCCGTCTGGAAGGTAGCAGGCGTCGTAGTTGTCGACTCTGGGATCGTGGATCAGGGCAAGCTGATGGGCGGTTGCCTGGCCCGTGTCGTTGAATTGCAACTCGTGGACTTGCCACCGCGTGTTGTCGCCGGGCATGGAGACCAGTGCGCGGTCGCCGTCCCAATGGAGATCCACATCAGCGACGCATGCGCCGTTCGGCGGTGTATAGACGGGCGTGAGCGCGCCGTCAGGCCCGACGGGCGACAGAGCGACGATGGTGTTGTCGTGACCGTGCCGGGGGAGACTCGAATTGCTTTCCCAGTTGGTGGGAAGGGCAAGGTTGCCCTCAGGGCGCTTGATGAGCAGCAGACGGTCGAAGTTCAGCAACGGATTCGCGAGCAGGGCCTGCCGTGCCTTGTTCTCAAGTGCGTCCAGCCGTGCCTTGGCGTCCGCATCGCCAGCGTCGGCTGCTTTGCGCAACGCGGCAGCGTCCAGGGACGGGTCGAGAAGCGAGGCCTCGTCCTCCGGGCTGAGCGGATACTCGGCCCCGTACGCGTTGCGCAGATCCCTGACGGCCAACCGCACGGCTTCGAAATCGACATCCACGGCTCCAGCCGTTTGGGTGGCAAGTACGAGGCACGCGAGCATGACGGCGACGCACAATGCGCGCGATACACCAAGCTTTGAACGACGTCTCATTCGGCTCTTCCTCCTGCGAGAGGCATGGGCCCGGTCGCGTTTCGATTTCGGTCGAACGGCGCGGCTATGGGACACATAGTGCCATGGACCGGCGCTGAAACCCAAGGGACAGGGGGGCTGTTGAAGAAGTCTCGGCTCTGGCGCGTAGTTCGCGATAAGCGGGGGACAGCCACCCATTGTTTCCCTAAGAAGCGCAATAATGGGACGCAAGAGCTTGGCAGTCCCCGTTTGTCGCTTCTGCTCTTGTGTGTATGTGACTTTTTCAACAACCCCACAGGGGGCTATTGAGAGAGTCTTGGCCCTGGCGCTATGGGTGAAATAGGCCGAGAGCAGGAAGGACATGCCCATGAAGAACGACTGGCACGTCGCCGTGAACAGGGTGAGGAAGTAGCTGGCCGGGAACTGGGGTTCCGACTCGATGTAGGCCCACGACCCCGTACGTGATGGACAGGTGAAACAGCACCACCAGCGACGACAAGACTATCCGCAGGTTGTCGACGTAGTACAGGCGCGACCGGCTATCGCCCACGTTCTAGAATCCTCACGCCTCCTCGACGACTTTCCAGTTCATAGTGTCCGCCAAGCTGTAGACGGGGTCTTTGAGGTCGCCGTAGAACGTGACGCGGTGCCAGCTCCACTGGTCCCACATGGTGAATAGCTTCTCGATGTCGCCCTTGGGTTCGACGCCAAGCTTCGTGCGGCAGGCCCTGTCGTCGGGGTCGTTCGCCACGGCTTTGCCCTGGTGCATGAGGATCTCTTTCCGGTCCGGCAGAATTTCGAGGGTCGTGGTCATATACCCAAGCGGAAGGATGGATCGCAACGACGCCCCTTGGCGATCTTCGGAGTGGGTCATGATGGAATACGGGTTGGTCGGTCCGTCGGGACCGAAGGCGCGGTTGTGCGCTACGCAATGGGCGTAGATGATCTGCCGCTTCGCCGTGTCGATGACCGGGTCGGAGATGTAGCCGGGGCGGCCCTGTGTCAACGTCGAGAAGGCCACCATGGTCGCGGTGGATCGAATGTCGCATTCGCACGCGCCCACCAGGCCTTCGTTGGTCAACTCATGGAACCCGAGACACGGGTAGGCATGGATGTGCCCGCCGTAGAACCCACCCAGGCAGTTCATGGTGATTGCGTTGGCGCCGTGCTTCTTCAATACTGCCTTCTGCCCAAGGTACATGGCCGCGGAATTCTCGATGGTCTCGCGGGACACGTCCACGACATCCGTCGCGGCGCCCTGCCACCGGTCGGCCACGGCCCGGGCCTCGTCCTTGTCCGCTGCCGCCCACGCGTCGTTGACTTCGGAAAACGGGATGTACACGAGCGGAATTCCCATAATGGTTCCGCCATCCTTCGATTTCTGGTCGCGCACCGCGAGAATCTTCGAGGCAGCCATGCGCTCGATGCAGTCTCCCGGCGATAGCGTCTGAAGCGAGTCTGCCAGGCATTTCTGGCTACCTGGATTCGGCGTGGTCTTCTGCCGTACACGAGCCGTCGCCGCAACGAATTCCTCGGGCGCTCCGCCCTGCTTCACAACGCTGAAGCACTTGGCGGCCTTCACAAGGTCCTCGATACGGGACGAAGCGACAAACCCCACGTTGGGCGCCGGATGCCGGAGGAAAGCCGCGTTGTAGATGAGGAAGCCGCCGCTGCCGCCGTACTGGAAGTCGGCATAGAGCACGGGCTTTCCCGTTTCTGCCACCGTCTGGACCACCCGGTTCCAGCAATTCATCTGATACACGATGTAGCCGTCAATGTTGGACGAAGCATCTTCCGCGACAATCTTTTTAGCCTGCTCCATCCCGGGGGCCATTGAGGAGAGAAACTCGAAGTCGGGACACCCCGATGCCAAGGCCCCGTTGATGCGTTCCATATGCGGTCCGAAATCGAAGCCTACGTTCGGCCAGTCCGGTCCCGGCTGCTTCTCGGCGTGGAGCGAGTAGATGACGCGAATGCGTGGCCGGCCTCCGCCTGGGGCAGCCTGTCCCGACGACGTGGCGCATCCCACGGCGCTCACGCATGCGGCACATCCCGCCGCCAGAAACCCCCGTCTGCTCACCGCACAACCTGGACATCCCGGAATCGTCGGCTTCTCGCTCATGGTAGCTTCCCCTCTTGTTACGATAGTGCACCCCTCGCACTCACGATGGTGGCATTCAGACGCCGCGTTTTCAAGTGCCCAACTAGAGCGCTCTAGGCGCTCCCGCGCGACCGCAGCGAATTGAAGATGACCACGAAGTTACTGAACACCATCCCAATGGCACAATACGTCGGCGTTAGCAGTCCCGTCATGGCCAACGTCACCCCCACCAGGTTGTACGCGAAGGCCCACCCATAGTTGAGTCGTATCTTTGCGCGGGTGTTGTCCATTTCCC
>JAAEQP010000119.1 GCA_024231375.1 bacterium
CCATGTCGTCGGCGTCGTCGGTCTCGGTTTCGTCCACCGTTTCGTCCGCAGAAGTGTCCCCCGGTGTGTCCACGGGATCTTCCGTCTTGGGCTCGTCAACGGACGTTTCGCCGGTATTCGGCGTTTCCACGTCCGCAGAAGTGTCCGCAGGAATGTCCACAGAAACGTCCGTGTCGGGCGTCTCGTCCGGGGTCGGCTCGGCAACCGGCTCGGCGGCTTCTTCGGGCGCGGGTTGTGCGCCCGGTAGTGCCGCTTCCGCTTCGGCGACCGCTTCGGCGTATGCGTCCTCTAGTGACTGTGGCATGCCTTCTCTCTCTTCTTGCGCTGCCATTCGGCGAGAGCGTCATCCCACGACATCGCCTTGGTGAGTTGGGCGGTGCCGCTGACGATGGCGTATCCGACGCCTTCGGGGGTTTTGACGCGCTTGATGTCGAGTGTCATGGGCTACTCATCTCAACGGGCGGCAGGGCGCCGTTCTTCTCGATGTAGTAGTCCTTGAGGGACTTTTTGGGGTTCATCACGGCTTCGTGCGCACGTTCACGGCACTTCTTGGCAGACAGTTCGGCGTCCGCGGGCGTGCCGATCTCGTCGGGGGTGATGGGGCGTAGGCCACGTCTCTTGCCCTTCTCGAGCATGTCCGCTCGGGACTCGACGTGGCAGCCGAGGGACTCGTTGAAGTGGGGCTTGATGTCGCCTTTTGATGGTGTGAAGAACTTGGTGTCGAGGTGAGCACGTCCACCGCGAACGAAGCCTGTCGGGGCGATACCGTCCGACCAATCCACGGGCTCGGGATCAGGCATCTTTTCCCCGCACGCAGCGCACTTCCATTTGCCGCGCGACCCGACGTGACGGACGTGCTCACAGTCCATCGGGGTCCTCGACGGTGAAGGTCATGCCCTGGCGCTTTTGCGTGAAGAGTCGCCCGCGCTCGGGGCATTCGCCGTCGCCCGGCGGGTCGAAACGTAGCCGCGGGAATCGCTGCGCGTGGTGTGGGCAGCAGAGTCCGCGCTCAGAGTGAACGGGCTGCGGTGCGGATAGCGCCATGCGCAGCATGGTGGTGGTGTGTTGCCCGTCTGTCAACACAATTCCGGGAAATGTGGGGCGAAACACCCCACACTGTCACCGTTGCGTCATGTGGTGTTCAGGAAAGCGGACGGGGGCGGTCGTCCGAAGCGGGGCAGTTCTCGAAGTAGGCGTTCATGGCTGCCGTGCGCCGGTCTCGCGCCTTGTCGAGCGCAGCGTTAAGCCACCGCTTTGCGGTCACTAAAGAGCATTCAGGCCCCGGATAACGGTCGAGAACCTGCTTGATCTGAAGGTCGGTGGGCATCGTCGTCCACCACCGCGTGAGCGCCGTGAGGGCGTCTTGGATGGCGTAAAGGTCGTCGAACAGCGACATCGTCCACCCCCTTGAGTGGGTGCCGGGGGGCA
>JAAEQP010000120.1 GCA_024231375.1 bacterium
CATCCGTTGACGGGGGCGAGTACGCGTCGCCGTACGACCAGAACACGCGGAACTGGCCGTCGCTTTCCTGATGGTTCTGGACCGTCTTGACGTGGTTATGGGAGTAGGTCGAACCGGACGTAATCTCGCGCGTTCTGCGCCATGTCCGGCCTTGGTCCTTGGATATCCATTCTTCAATCTCGCCGCCGTCGAATCCTGGTTGTGACGCGGCAGAAGGGCCATAGACACGAAAATCTTCGGGGCCGGCCAGCACCAACGCCCCACCATCGTACATGTGATCGCTGGTTGTCACTTCCGAGATGGCCCACTGCCCATCCGCGTGACGCGCTACACACCACGAACTCGCATAGGTATCGGTATCGGCATCCAGAAACAGAATGCACGGATTTCCGTCCGAGTCGATCTGCATGTCCTTCAGCCACACGCCGTGCTCACCGGAATCGTGGACCTTCTCTGCCGTGTCCTCCGTGATCGGCAGCACGTAAGGCGTGCCATCGCTTCGGTGCCACGTGTCGCCGCCGTCATCGGAACACGCGTAGTAGACATTGAAGCGTCGCGCCCAGAGGGGTTTGGAGGCAACGGCCTCCGGGCTTCCGCCACCAAG
>JAAEQP010000121.1 GCA_024231375.1 bacterium
CGTGAGCAGTATGGGGCTGATCCGCCGCCATTGACCGCATGATAATGCGACGGTCGACAATTTTGGCGCCCGCGTTAACAAGGCCGGACTGCATGCTGTCTTCCAGCGTCCAGGCCCATTTCTGTTCAAGGAACTTCCCGGCGCCGTCGTCCACGCGTCTTTCACGAGACACCGTCACGGCACCTTCCGTCTGCTTGACGGACTTCTCACCGTCCTTCTCTTTGGTCGTTGTCGCACCGAAGCCGACCGTGCCGCGGACGTCACTCTCCCATTCGCGGACATCGCCGCTGAGGGTCCGGTTGGTATACAACGCGATGCGGGGCTTCTTGGCGGCGCCATAGGCTTTGCCGAAGTCGGCCGCGGTTGCCGCAGGGTCGGGCGCCTGGGCGGGAGGGGCTGCCTCCGCGTAGGGGCGGTATGGCTCCACCCGTGTTTGCTCGACGGGCGGCGGCACTTCGCCGGGCTGCGTCGGCTGGTCGATCAGAATGGTTTGGTACTCGACTTTCCTGCGACAGCCTACGGATAGGAGCAGGGCGGTCGCTACCGCAAAGGCCACACAGACTCTGACTGGTAGATGTCTCATAATCCGGCAGCTCCTCTCCTAGCGCATGCTCATGACTTCGATGTAGTAGAACTCGCAATCGGTGCCGTGCGAATAGGTCCGGTACGTCTCGATTCCATTGGGGGGCAGGAAGACCGTCTGCCACTCGTGAGGACCTTCGTTGGGGTTTCGCGCAGGACCGAAGAACTGGGTCCGAACCTGAATTGTCTGGTCGTAATTGGTCCGGTTGCGGAACACGGCGAAGATTTCGAGCGTGTTCGTGGCGGTGCGGGACGCGCCGGTGCGCTGCACGGCGACGCGGCGCACCATTTCGGGTTCGAGGAACCCGACCCGGTTCAACCGGGCCTCGGTGGCGGGATTCTGAACGTTGACGCCAACGCCCGTGCCTTCGTTGATCATGTAAATGGTCTGGACGTCGCCTTTTCTCCTGCACGCGGGCAGGAGAAGGGCCACCACCCCGATCCCGACAAGCAACTTCGCTGTTAGTCTCATCGTGCGCTCCTCTTGCCTAGTTGGTGCGGTTGACCCTGTTCAAGACCAGCTGCTTCTTGACCTTGTGCGTGTCGCTGAAGACGATCTCGGTTGTCTGTACGTCGATCATCTCGAACAGCAACTGGATGAATTTCTCAACGCGGGTGCCATCGTTAACAGCAAGCTCGGTGATCCGGCCGTACAAACGGTAATCGGCGCCCAACTGGTAAGCGGAGGATTTCGTCGTGCCAGGACCTACGGTTCCCTCCTCCCTCAGGTCGCGCTCTTCCTCATGCATGGCAGCGGCTTCCCGTGCAATGAATCGTATCCGGCCGTTGGCGGCCTTGACCAGTTCGCTTCGCAGGGCATCAATCAGCATATCTTTGTCGAGACGCCCTGTGGTGCGAACTGTGAAGTACTTCGAGTCAACGATGACCTGTCGTATCCCTTGGCCGCTGTTGATAGTCGGGTTGGCAAGCATCTTCCCGACCATGGACGTCGCGGCGGCGGCAAGGTCGTTGGATTCAAGGTTCGTGGTGCGGATGGTGCTCGTACGCTTGTGGTCCATGTACTTGCCGCCCCCGCCAGGCACATCCTCCGCGGTGGTTCCCACCGCTACAATGCCAGTAGTCCGGCGGCATCCGGGCGACGCGGAAACGACTATCGCGACGCACAATGCGCAAACCAGGCACGATGGCGTTCGGTGTAAGACAGACGACATAGGGATTCTCCCGAAGGCTTGAAGCGCTCCTGTTGCGGAAACGGTGTTCCGAGCGGCACGTTCCCGGGCCATCATCTCAGTTGGACTCCTCGGGCTGATCAACTGTTTGGGCACCGGCGGCGTTGCCCCATGCACCGGGCTTGCCCGCCGACACCGGGTAGTAGACAGCTCGCAGCGGAGGATACAGCATCATGGCGGCGGACAGGGCTTCGGCGAAGCGGGGCTCCTGCGAACAATTCTGCAGGTCATACGCCAATTCTTCCACAGACAGGAAGTCCTTGTCGCTCGTGGTGGCGACAAAATCCCAGCCACCGATCATCCGGGCCACGCGTTCCGAAATCCAACGCCCCTCTCTCTCGAGTTCCTTCCGTGAGACGGAGTCGTCATAGTTGAGGCGATTGTCGGGATAGGGTTGCATGTTTGGATGGATCTGGAGTCCGATCCCGCGCTTGATGGCCTCGTTGGCCCACGCGGTCAACCCGCCTCCCTCGCGGAAGGGCGAGTAGAATGGCGGATAGGACGGCGGAGGCGGCGTCGTCTTGCACGAGGCCAAGATGAGACAGCACAGGAGAAGAACCGCGAATCCGGCGCTTCGCCACGTTCGACATTGCATAGGAGAATCTCCCGATGTTGGGTGGTCGCCAAGCCCCAAAGGCACCCATATCCCAATCGGCCACCCGTAGCGTCTACTATGTCATTTCCTCGACGGTGACGCAAGCCCAAAGACTCGACGCCACTTCCTTACCAACCGGACCCGGTTGTCACGACTCGTCACCGGCTTCGGCGGGTTCGGGCTCGACTTCCGGGGTCGGCGCCGGCTCAACGGTATCCTCTATCCGTGTCACGGCTTCCGGGACTTCACCATCCGGGTCCGCAAACTCCATGATCTGGACCAAGTCGGCCTTGGTATACGCCTTCTTGCTCTTGGTCCATAGCCGGGCATTCACTACGGCATTGGGTCTGCGAGATTCCTCGGTTGACCTGTATGTCGAAACCCTCCGGCTCAGTATGCGCAGTGAGTCCTTGGACGTTTTAGCGAACCTCGGATGCACAGGTTGAGACACGGGACCGCCCTTGACACGCGCCTCCTGGACAACGACGTAGTACCGGGGTACGTCGCCGAAGTACACGGGGATGCTGCTCCCCTCGACGGCCCGAGTCTTCTCCCCGTAGGCATAGGACACGGCGCCCTTGGGCGCCTTCCCATAGGGAGCGAACGGCTGTCCATCCGCGATCTTCTCAAGGGAATCCGTGCGCAGACATCCGTTTACGTCAAGAGTTCGGAGCACCTCCGATTGCGAAATGATCCCAAGATCTTCCGTGGGAATGGCTGCTTCCTGCAGCAGCGCGGCGGCCTCCTCTCCCCCGCCGTACCACAGGCCCTGAGCTGCCCACGAGACCGCACCGGCCACGTCGCCGCGATCAAGAGCGGCCTGAGCTTCCGCCAGAGCTTCCTGCACAATCTGCTCCCGCACCTGGTGGGCTTGGTCCAGCGCGAGCCTACACTCGACTCTCTCCCTATCGACGAGCGAGGTCTGCATCAGGAGAAGCCATGCTCCACGCAAATCGTTGTCATCCCTGGCCTTTTGCGCCGCCGCGGTCCCGTACCGGATTTGACTGTCCCGGTATGCGTCGATCTGCTTGGCGTGCTTGCGTACGGAAAGTTTCTGAGGCTGCGAGTCCAAAACGTTCTCGAAACGCTGAACGGCCTTTCGATATTCAGTTCCGGTCTCGTGAGCCTTCACGCCTTGTTTGATCTGCTTCTCATAGAACGAGGAGCATCCACCAAAACAGGCGGCCAACGATGTAGCCACCAGGGCGAGCAGAACCACCCGAAGTCGATTGCAGTGCGTTCCAATCACAGTACCGTTCCCCTCTGGTTTGCGGGCTCCGTCAGTGCGTTTGTTGAGCATTGTGCTGCCCTCCCTTCTAATTCCAGGGAGACCCGGCCAGCACGAGTGCCGGCCGCCCGGGTTCGACATGGAATCGCACGACCTCGGATTCCTCGGGCAGAGGCCGTGCCAAGGGGTCGAACATGTCGGATCGAAGTTCATAGTGGCCGGGCTCCAGCGAGGCGCACGTAATGTGAAGGCGGGAGGGCAGTTCATTCCATCCGCGGATGTCGCCTTCGGGATGGATGGCATCGGCAATCATCTTGCTGGCCTTCCAGATGATCATCAGGGCCACGGCACCTCCTAGAAACGGTGCTGCGGCGCTGAGGGCGGCGCTTCCCGAGAGTGTGGTGCTCGTGGTGGTGGTGGTCGTGGCGACGGTGGTGCCGCTGGCCGTGGTGGTGTAGGTGACGGTGGTGACGGTCGTGGTCACGACACTCCCGACGACTCCTGCCACGGCGGCGGCGGCAACGGCGGCCCCGGCGGCCCCGGCGGCCACGGACGACGTCACGCGCAATGTGTCGCGGTAGAGGACCTTGCCGCGCAGGACGTGGTCCATGGCGCGACCTCCGCGCGTCACGGCCTGATAGTCAACGGACTCGCCGAGTTGACCGAAGGCCGCGTACGCGCGCTGCCCCTCGGCGTCCAGCCGCGTGATGGTGGACAACGACCGGGACGCGGGGCAGGGGTAGGAACGGAAACTGATCTTGTTGCCGTACCTTCCACCGCGCAGTTTCGCGGGCGCCATGCCGACCTGACGGAGAATGATCGTGTTGGTCGCCGGGTCATTGCATCGCGCCAAGAGGGCCGTGAACCGGGCTTCGGCAGCAGCAGCGCCTTCGAATGTTTCGAGCACCAGTTCGTCGGAAGCCAGAGCCTTGAGCACATACCCTCTGAATACCTGAAG
>JAAEQP010000122.1 GCA_024231375.1 bacterium
GCTCGTGTCTATCTGCTCTGCGATGTGGTGTACGACAACGTGCACTTCGCCAAGGACGCGGTTCCTCTGACGAAGACATTGCTGGCTATGCCGCCGCCGCATCCGAGGATTGTCGTTACCAACTCGTTCTCGAAGGCATATCGGCTGTACACTCGTCGCGTTGGGTGGTGCATCCTCCCAGAAGAGCTCGTGCGCCCCATGACCGTGATCCAACAACACACAAGGCTAACGGTGGATCCCGCCGTCCAGCTCGGCGCCGTGGAAGCCCTCAAGCACGCCGAAGACGTCGCGATCCTCGCGGCTACCTACGCAAGGCGATGGGCGTACGCGCGCGAATGTCTGTCGCACCTCCCAGGCATTCGTCTGCTGCCAACCTCAGGAGGCTTCTACTTCGTACTGGATTGCCGACCGTTCATCGCCGAGCAAGGCATCCCGCATTGCCTGCGTCTCGCCACGGACATCTTGGAGCGTGTGCATGTGGCCACGGTGTCCGGCGCTGACTTCGGCATCCCAGGGGCGCTTCGAGTTTCCTTCACGGACGCGAGATTCAACGAAGGGGTCGACCGTATGCTGCAGTACTTTTCGCAGCGTCCAGATTTGCGCACAAGCGCGTCTCCACGAGACGGCAGGAGCAGCGGCACATGGAAATGATCGCGGTGGACCTGAACCAAGATGGCAGGTGTGACTGGTCGGGTCTGGTTCGGTACCGCAGCAGTGTGCGTAGCGTCGTGCAGTCGTTCTCACCCCCATCCAACCTCGCGAACCGGGGGGACCACGCCCGCCGGTTCAAAGAAACGTGTCCGCTGCTGTGCGAAGAAGCGCGCGAGGTTGGGTGCCTCGCGGGTGTCGGCACCGACGACGTGGTCCTGGCGAACGCCAGCTACGACCTGGCGTCCTCCAGCCACGCCTGCACGGGGTTTGCCATCGACGGGCCAGCAGGGCCGTTGCACGGCCACTGCTTGGACTGGGACGTGGGAGCAGACGTTCTGCGTGAGCAAGCGAGGATCGTGGCTTTCGCTCTGCCGAACGGGCGGGCTGTGCTCTTCTCCCTGGGGTGGCCGGGATTCCTCGGTGTCTTCTTCGGTTGGGTGCCGGGGTTTTTCGCCGTGACATTGAACGCGGCCTGGTCCACGGACCCCCGTGAGTGCGCGGCCCCCTTGGGTTATGCAATTCGACAGGCCATGTCTGTCGAGACGAGCTTCGACGGCTTGGTCTCATTCCTTACAAACTGTACCCTGACCAGCGACTGCCTGCTCCTAGTTACGGGAGCACGACCTGGAGAGATGGTCGTGGTGGAGCGCACGCCAACACGTGCCGCCGTCCGAGAGGCGGCCGGAGGGCTGCTGGTCGTGACCA
>JAAEQP010000123.1 GCA_024231375.1 bacterium
ACGCCAATCGACCCGTTTCCAATGGGTGGTGATGCGCGAGAGCGTCTCGCCCTTCCTGAGCCGTCCCTGAAGGACCCGGCCTGTGCCCGTGCGCCCGATGTGGTCGCGCCAGCCAAGCGTGCTGACCTGCATCAGAAACGGCGCTTCGGCGTCTCCTTCCGGCGCAGGAACTTCCGCCGCAATGGTCTCGAACAGGGCTTCCATGCCTTCGTGAGCGTCCGCCTCCACGTCGCGTACGATCCACCCATGCAGGCCGGAACCATAGAGAATGGGGAAATCGCATTGCTCGTCCGTGGCCCCCAACTCGACAAACAGGTCGAACGTCTTGTCCAGCGACCCATGCGGATCGGCGTTAGGCCGGTCTGCCTTGTTGACGATGACGATGGGCCGCAAGCCAAGACGCAGCGCGCGCATGAGCACATAGCGCGTCTGGGGCATGGGGCCTTCGTTGGCGTCCACCAACAGCACCACCGAATCCACCATCGAGAGGATGCGTTCCACTTCCCCCGAAAAATCGGCATGGCCTGGCGTGTCGATGATGTTGATGAGATACTCGTTCCACTCGACCGTGCAATGCTTGGCGCGGATGGTAATCCCGCGTTCCCGCTCCAGTTCGTTGCTGTCCATGACGCGTTCGGCCACCCGCGCG
>JAAEQP010000124.1 GCA_024231375.1 bacterium
ATTCGAATGCTCTCCGCCACAATCATCATCTGCACCAAGGACCGCGAGAAAGACCTCGCGCGCCTGCTCGACAGCATGACGGAGCAAACGCGTATGCCTGAGGAGCTTGTCGTCGTCGATTCCGGTTCGGACGGTGCCGAGACCCACGTCCGCGCGTTCGCCGAGCGCACGACGAACTGCCGGGTCGAGTACGTCCACAGCGAGCCCGGCCTCACGAAGCAACGCAATATCGGCATCGGCCGCGCCACGCAAGATGTCATCCACTTCCTCGACGACGACGTCGTGCTAGACCCCCTCTATGTGGACGAGATCCAGAAGACGTATGAAACGCGCGATGGGGAGCAGGTATTGGCTGTCGGCCCCGTGCTCGAGATGCCTCGCCCGCCTTCGCGGTTCGGAGCGTGGTACCGCCACTTCTTCCTGCTGACGCACACCGACGGAACTGGCCGCATGCAACCCTCCGGCTACGCTTCGCTTTCGTGGTACGGCGACTTCGACGACGTGCACCCAATTCAGGTGGGCTGCGGGTGCTGCACCTTCCGTCGCGAAGTCTTCGACGAGATCGGTTTCGACGAATGGTTTGAAGGATACGGCATCATGGAGGACGCTGATTTCACGCTGAGCGTGTCGGCGCGGGGGCTCATGCTGGAGAACCCGCGGGCGCGGATGCTGCACCTCGAGAGCCCTTCGGCCCGCATCAATCTGCGTCGGCTCGTCGCGATGCAGATCGTGAATCACCACTATGTTTTCAAGAAGCATCTTCCCCAGGACGCCTTTCATTGGTTGTGCTTCTGGTGGGCGGAGTTCGGCGAAGCCCTTCGCAGGTTCCCGCAAGTCCTGAAGACGTTGAACTTCGGCATCGTAATGGGGATGATAGAAGGCTATCGGGAACTGGGACGGGAGAAACCGCGAAAGGTCGTCTGACAGCCGTGGCGCGGTATCCCCGCCTTTCAATACCCGGACAAGGAGTGCAAGGTACCATGAAGATACTCGTAACGGGCGGCGCCGGGTTCATCGGCTCCCACGTGGTGGACGCATTCGTGGGCGCCGGCCACGAGGTGGCGATTCTGGACGATTTGTCGACCGGGAATCGGGATAACCTGAACCCGGCTGCCAAGCTTCACGAAATGGACATTCGCTCCCCGGAAGTGGCGTCCGTCTTTGAGGAAGAGAAGCCCGAGATCGTCTGCCATCTCGC
>JAAEQP010000125.1 GCA_024231375.1 bacterium
CCGCCTGCGCCGGGGCCGGTGGTCCGGGAGGGGGGTTGGGAGCACGACGGGGGGGCGGGGTGGCGCGCGTGGTGGGCGGATTGGGGCGTGGCGTGGTTCGGCGCCTGGGGGGTGTGGGGGGGGGGGGGGGGGACAGGGATTCCAGGGCTGCGCTCAGCCCGAAACGGGGACGCAGTCTCTCACGCGGAGGGGATCTTGGTCTCCGTTTGTAGTGCGCCGTTTACGGCGTTCTTGATTGGAGCGTTGGGGTCCGGAACGCCCTGAAGGGCGCACTACGAACGGGGAGGGTTCTGAGTGGCGGCATGCTATCGGTTGAGACGGTCGGCAGAGACGCCGACCCTACCGAGCAAGATCGGTGCGTGCTCGCCGCGTCCGGGGGCCGTCCCTCGACACACCCTACGAATTCAGAACCGCACAACGTAGGTGCTACCCTCCCCAAACTGCCCCCAACTGTGCGAGAATGGTCGTGGACTGCGAATAATGTTCCGGGAACCCATGGAGATCGATATGACGAACACAGCAATCCTGATCACGGGGGCGTCGACGGGCATTGGCGCGGCGTGCGCGGAGATGTCGGCCCGGGATGGGCACCGGGTGTTCGCGGGTGTGCGGAAACTGGAGGACGGGGAACGGCTCGTCGAACGCGCGGGCGAAGTCCCCGGCGCGATCTATCCCGTTATCCTGGATGTCACGAAGCCGGACCAGATCGCGGAGGCGCGGAGTGCGGTCAGCGCCGCGCTCGGCGCCACGCCGCTGTATGGACTGGTGAACAACGCGGGTATCGCCGTGGCAGGTCCGTTGGAGTTTGTGCCGGTCGACCAGTTTCGGTACCAACTCGAAGTGAACGTGACCGGCCAGATTGCGGTGACCCAGGCGTTCCTGCCGCTGTTGCGTCCCGCGCCGGGTCGAATCGTGTTTATCGGATCCACGTCGGGCATATTCTCGACGCCGTTTGTAGGAGCCTATTGCGCGTCGAAATTCGCGATTGAGGCGGTGGCGGACGCGTTGCGCGCGGAACTGCGGCCGTGGAAGATCGACGTGAGCGTGATTCAGCCGGGGCCCATCGAGACGCCTATCTGGGAGAAATCGGAGGACGCTGCCAACCAGTTCGTGCGCGACCAACCTCCCGAGGCGTTGGAACTGTACGGCGGCGCCATCAAGGCGATACGCCGGTACATGGCAGAGTTCCGGCGCAAAACGATTCCCGCGGAGCGGGTGGCGGATCTGGTGCGGCATGCGCTGTTCGCGCGCCGTCCGCGCACGCGCTACCTCGTCGGCAAAGGCGCGCGACTGGAGAAGTTCCTGGGACGATGGGTCCCGGACCGCCTGCGCGACGCCATTGTGTGCAGGGAACTGGGCATCTGACGCGGAAAGCCTTTGGCAGTAGGTCAGGCCCTCAACGATACGGGAGGATGGTGTGAGAATTCTGGTAGACGCGGATGCCTCGCCTGTGGCCGTGAAAGAGATTCTGTTCCGGGCCGCCGAACGGGTGGGCGTGGAAGTGACGCTGGTCACCAACCTGGAGATGCGCATCCCAGACTCGGTCTACGTGTCGAAGGTCACCGTGGGCCAGAACCCCGACGAGGCTGACGACCGTATCGTTGAGATTTGTGAGGCGGAGGACCTGGTCATCACAGCCGACATCCCGCTGGCCGCGCGCGTGGTCGAGAAAGGCGCGCAAGCCATCGACCCTCGAGGCACGCTGTATTCAGACGCCAACGTACGCGACCGCCTCGCCACGCGCGACCTTATGGACAACCTGCGCAGCACGGGCATGATTAGCGGCGGGCCGCCTCCCTTCAACAAGAAAGACGCCCAAGCCTTCGCCAACGCCCTCGACCGGTTCCTGGCCGGACGGCGGGACTGAATGATCGAAGAGCCTGCGCACGCGTGCCCGGTTGAAGTCGCCCGAGGCGGTGTGGTTGAATGCTTGAGGCGTTGTGCGACGGGTCCTTGTTCTCAAGCAAGCAGAAAGGGCGCCGCTGGAATGACGGAATCGGAAGTCATACTCGCTCTGGAAGACATGGTGCAACGGATCGTGGCACGTTTCCACCCTGACCGAATCATCCTGTTCGGCTCGCACGCGAGCGGTGAGCCTACGGGCGACAGCGACATTGACATTCTGGTCGTGATGCCCGTTGAAGGCTCCCGGCGCGGAAAGGCAAACGAGATCGATCTCGCACTGGGAGACCGGACCATACCCTTGGACCTGATCGTGGTGACGCCGGACCAATTCGAGAGGCAGAAGGACCTGTTGGGCACCATTGTCCGCGAGGCTGTCTTGGAAGGCAGAACGGTCTATGAACGAGCAGCCTGAACTCCGGGCCGAAGCGCTGCGCTGGATCGAGAAGGCGGATCACGACCTGCGCAACGCCGAATGCGTGTTGCGTCTGACAGACGATTGTCCGACCGACACGGTGTGCTTTCATTGCCAGCAATGCGCCGAGAAGTACTTGAAGTCTCTTCTCATTTTCCGCGGGGTTGCCTTCCCGAGAACACACGACCTAGTCGCATTGCTCAACCTGATCGCGAGTACAGGCGAACTGGCGATCAAGGTGGGGCAGGTACAGCCTCTCAACAGGTACTCCGTGGAGGCCCGCTATCCGGGGGATTGGGATCCCATCGGCCTTCAAGAAGCCCGTGAGGCACTCAACATGGCTCGGAGCGTTCGCGAGGCCGTGAGAGCTGCGCTGTCGTTGGAGGCCTAGAGAGGCCTGTAGGCACACATCCACTCGTTCGGTCTGCCCCGACTCGCTTGCGCCCTCCCCCTACTCTTCCTGCGCGGCCTCTTGGATTTCGCGCACGCGAGCCACGAAGGCCTCGGTCATGGGGAAGGGGCCGGGATACTCGACCCACTGGGCGTGGCCGTCCAGGTATGCCGCCCACCCGTCATGCTGAGCGCTACCGAAGCATCTCGCACTCCGAGGGCATGTACCGGTAGAACGAGATCCTTCGCGTTGCTCAGGAGGACGGCGAGGGGGCCTGCGGGGACGGGTCAACCTGCCCTGCTCTGGTTGCGGCGGCGCCGTGTTAAGCATTTGTTGTAAGAAACCGGCGATGGAAGCCACTATTAGGGGTAGATGGGCGACAAGGAAACAGGGATGAGCGAACGGGAAGCCACATTCCGCCGTTGGATGAAGGAATACGGCGGGATTGTGGGGAAGGTGAGCCGTGTCTACGCGCCGCGGGCCGTGGACCGCGAGGACCTGACCCAAGAGGTGCTGCTGCAACTCTGGCGATCCATCGAATCGTATCGGGGCACGGCGCGTGAGTCGACCTGGGTGTACCGCGTGGCGCTGAACACGGCCATGACGTGGCAACGCCGCGCCCGGACACAGCTGAGGATCGGCGCCCCTCCGGACGATCTCCCCTGCACCCGGCCCCAACCGGACGCGTCGGCGTCGAACCGGGAACGCGTGGACTGGTTGTACGAACAAATTGCGGCATTGCCCAAGCTGGACCGGTCCTTGGTGCTGCTGTACCTGGACGGCGTCGCCTACCGCGAGACGGCGGAGATTCTGGGCATTTCGGAGAGCAATGTGGGCGTGAAGATCAACCGTTTGAAGAAACGGCTGGCGACACGAGCCGAAGGAGTGGACCATGGACCTTGACGCGTTTCGAGAGGCCTGGCAGGGTCAGGAGACCGAAGGTCCTTCCGGCGAGGAGGTCGTACGCATGGTGGAGCGCAAGCATCGGAAGCTGGAGCGGACCGTCGTGTGGCGCGATGTGCGCGAATCGGTGGCGGCCCTTGTCCTGGCGGCGTTCTTCGTGGTGGCGGGCCACCATCTGGCGCGCCACATGTGGCCGTGGTACGGGGCGGCGGGATGTTGTCTCTGGGTGGCGGCGTTCCTGATTGTGGACCGGCGGATTCAGCGCGACGGCCAACCGGCGGCGTCGACGCGGGAGGCCTTGGACCGTGCGTTGCGGCAGGTTGACCACCAGATTCGCCTCCTCAGAAACGTGTTTTGGTGGTATCTGTTGCCGTGTCTGGGGGCAATCGCCCTTGTCCTGGGCGAGATGATGTCGCAGATTTCGCGCGAGAGTTGGGGGACGGCATATGCCCCGTTCTTGTTCACGGTGGTTCTGGTGGCAGTGTTGTATCCGGCCATCTACTGGATGAACCAACACGCGGTGAAGCACCAACTGCTCCCCCACAAACAGGAATTGGCCGAGGCGCTCCACGGCTTGCAGGAAGAGGAGTAGGCCGAGGGCTCCCGTCAGCTTGCGGCGGCGCGGGCGCGTTCGACCCGTTTGCGGCCTTCGGCGTCGAGGATGGTCTTGCGGGTGCGGATGCTGTTGGGCGTCACTTCGACGAGTTCGTCACCCGCGATCCATTCCAACGCGCCGTCGAGCGTGAGCGTCCGCGGCACGTCCAATCCGTCGGAATGGTCTTTACCCGCCGCGCGGTGGTTGGTCAACGCTTTGCGCTTGGTGGGATTGCAGGGCAGGTCGCCGGGACGCGCATTCTCGCCCACGACCATGCCGGTGTACACCCGGTCCATGGGCGACACGAACAGCGTGCTCCGTTGCTGAAGGTTCTCCAGGCTGTAGGACGTGGCCTCGCCTGTGTCCATGCTAATCAGGGACCCGCGGTTGCGCGACGTGATGTCGCCGCACCACAGGCCGTAGCTCGTGAAGCGGGACGACATGATGCCAAGGCCCCGGGTGTCCGTCAGGAATTCGTTGCGGTAGCCGATGAGGCCTCGCGTGGGGATGCGGAACTCAAGCCGGGCCATGCCCGCGCCTTCGTTGTACATGTGGACCAATTCGCCTTTGCGTAGGGCGATCTTCTTAATCACCGTGCCCTGGTAGTCCGTGGGCACGTCCACCGTCAACTCTTCCATGGGTTCGAGGAGTTTGCCGTCGGACCCGCGCCGCGTGATGACTTCGGGCCGCGACACACACAGTTCCATGCCTTCGCGGCGCATTTCCTCGATGAGGATGGCAAGGTGCAGTTCACCGCGCCCCGATACCTTGAGGCCGTCGCTGCGTTCGCAATCTTCCACGCGCAGAGCCACGTTGGTGCGAAGTTCCCGCTCCAAGCGGGCGCGCAATTGGCGCACCGTGATGGCCGTGCCGTCCTGACCCGCGAAGGGACCGCTGTTCACGAGGAACAACATGGATACGGTCGGTTCCTCGATTTCGAGCGGGGCAAGGGCCGCGTTCTCAAGGCCGGGGGCCGAGATGGTGTCGCCGATCATCAGTTCTTTGGGTCCGGCGATAGTGACAATGTCGCCGGCCACCACCTCGTCCTTGACGACGCTTTCCAGCCCGCGGGTCACCCACAGGTAGGTAGCGCGTTCCGGCTGGGATCCGGTGATCTCCCATTCCGCGTCGGCATCGTCGCGTCTTCCGTCCAGATCGTCGCGCAACCACTGGGTCGAGGTGCGGACAAGATCCTGCCCCGTGCGGAGGCGTCCCTGGAGTACACGTCCGGTACCCGTCCGGCCGATGTGGTCGCGCCACCCGAGGGTGCTGACCTGCATCAGGAAGGGGGCGTCCGAATCGCCCTTGGGGGCGGGCACGTGCTCGGCGATGGTCTCGAACAGGGCGTCCATGCCTTCGTGGGGTTCGGTGTCGAGGTCGCGTACGAGCCACCCGTCGAGACCCGACCCGTACAACACGGGGAAATCGCACTGGGCGTCGTTGGCGCCGAGTTCGATGAAGAGGTCGAAGGTTTCGTTCAAGGCGGTGACGGGGTCGGCGTTGGGTCGGTCCACTTTGTTGACGACCACGATGGGGCGCAACCCCATACGCAGGGCCCGCATGAGCACGTAGCGCGTCTGGGGCATGGGGCCTTCGTTGGCGTCGACCAGCAACAGAACCGAGTCCACCATCGAGAGCACCCGCTCCACCTCGCCGGAGAAATCGGCGTGGCCGGGGGTGTCGACGATATTGACGAGATACTCGCCCCATTCGACCGTGCAATGCTTGGATCGGATGGTGATGCCGCGTTCGCGCTCCAGCTCGTTGTTGTCCATGACACGCTCGGCGACGCGGGCGTTCTCGCGGAACGTGTGCGCCGCGCGGAAGATGCTGTCGATGAGCGTGGTCTTGCCGTGGTCGATGTGGGCGATGATGGCCACATTCCGGATTTGTTCAATCGCAGTCATTGGGCGTCGAAGTTCCTTAAGCGTGGAATCGGCACGAAACGGTGTAGAATTGCACTAGCGTAGGCGGGGAAGTGTACAGGATAACGGGGCTCAAAAGCAAACGGAGGGCGGCGGGCGGCGAGGGAGCTCGGTTTCGGCAGAGGGTCAGTGGCGGGGAATTGCCGCAATCGGCGGGTTCAGTATGATTTGTTGTGGCTTCGCGGACGGAGTGCTAGAATGAGAGTGCGAGACAGGCCGCGCGCAAGCACAGGCAACGGGGAAACGACACTCAATGGATATCGCGACAGTTGTGGGGCTCATCTCCGGGATCCTCCTGATGCTCATCCCGATCCTGACGGGAGGCGCGACTGCCGTATTCTTCAACGTGCCGTCGGCCATCATCGTGGTGGGCGGCACGATCGCGGCGACGCTGATCAATTATCCGCTCGGTGATGTGATCAGCGTGTTCAACACGTTCAAGAACGCGGTGTTCCATAAGGAGACGGACCCTGCGTCGATCATTGAGAAGCTGGTCCAGTTCGCCACGGTCGCACGCCGGGAGGGCATCCTGGCGCTTGAATCGCATGCGAGCGACGCGGGCGACGAATTCCTGCAGAAGAGCGTGCAGCTCGCCATCGACGGCACGGCGCCGGAACTTATCAAGGACATTCTAACGACCGAGTTGGCCTTCATGGAAGACCGGCATGCGACGGGCCAATCGATCCTGATCGCCATGGGCACGTTCGCACCGGCCTTCGGCATGATCGGGACGCTGATGGGGCTCGTAACGATGCTGGTTTCTATGGACGACCCGTCTCAGATCGGCAGTGGTATGGCCCTCGCTCTGATCACGACGTTGTACGGCGCGGTGATGGCGAACGTGGTGTTTCTCCCGGCGGCGGGCAAGCTGAAGGTGCGAACGGCGGGAGAGCTGTTGACGAAAGAGATCGTGATCGAGGGAATTCTGTCGATCCAGTCCGGCGACAACCCGCGGATCGTGGAGCAGAAACTGAAGGCCTTCGTGGCCCCGGCCCTGCGTGACACCATTGGCGCGGAGAAATAGCCTATGGGGCGAAAGAAGAAGGGCGGAGCGGAGGAGCCAGGGATCCCCGCATGGATGGTGACGTACGGGGACCTCATGACCCTCCTGCTGACCTTCTTCGTTCTCCTGCTATCGTTCTCGACGATCAGCGAGGAGAGTTTCGACAAGGCGATCCGGTCGGTGAAACGGTCGCTCAGCGTTCTTCCGAGGAAGGATTCCGTGTCTCAGATCATGAGCTTCAAGTCGGGTGAGGCCCGGATGCCGCGCCGCGCGGAGCGCATTGCGCGTGAACTGCGGCGGATGCTGCAGGTGCTGGGGCAGGAAGAGGACGTCGAAATCGAGTACGACAAGGAAGGCGGATTGAAGATCAATCTGCCGAACCGGGTGCTGTTCGATTCGGCCAAGGCGGATGTGAAACCGGAAGCGTATCCGATTCTGGAGCGGCTCGGGGAGATGTTGACGGATGTCCCCAACAAGTTCATCGAAGTCCGGGGGCACACGGACAACCGGCCGTTGGTGTCGACATCGGCCTATGTGAAAGACAACATCGATCTGAGCTATCATCGCGCGAAGAACGTGGCGGCTATACTGAATACGCGCGGCGGGCTTCCCCGCGAAGAGTTCGAGGTGGTGGGTTGCGGGGAATGGCAACCGGTCGCCACGAACGAGACGGATGAAGGGCGTGGGGCGAATCGACGGGTGGAGTTACAGATCCGAGGTGGATTCGACGCGAGAACGTTCGGCGAACTGAGCGACATGGCGTTTTCCCTTGAGGACGCATCCGGCGCTGAGGAAGACGTCATCGTTCCAGTGAGGTAAAGGGTCAATGGCAGACGACGAACAACTCGAGAAGGCAGAACCGAGCGGCAAAGGCGGTGGGCTTGTTCGGATGCTGGCGGTGACGCTGGGCATCGTGCTCATCGGCGCAACCGGAGCACTGCTGGTGTTCGTGTTTGTGTTGCGCCCGATGATGCAGCCGCCGGATATCCCGAACGAAGACGATGAGCCGCGTCTGCCCCCGATTCTCCCGACGGCGGTGACGCACGACTTCCCCGAGACGTACGCGTCGGTGGAGATGCCGAGTCCGGACATGCCCGCGTCGACGCTGCTCTATCAGGTGTCGTTTGAGTGTGCCGATGCGATGACGAAAGAGTTGGTGACGGCGCACCAGGCCCGCTTCATCGATATGCTGGGCGACTTGCACCGGCACCGATCGCGCGAGGAGTGGAACGATCCGATGGTGGTGGAGGGCGTGAAGAAGCAGGCACTCCGGAAGGCCAACGAGATCGTCAAGCGTCTACAGGTGGAGGTTGTCCCGGAGATCCGAGTCACGGCGGTGTTCTACAAGCAATTCTACGTGGCGGACATATGACCGACGCAGGCGACAGACTCGATGCTCCCGATGAGGACGCGGAGGTGCATCAGTTTCAGGAGGTCCGGGAGGACGTTCCTCCGTCTCGCGAGCACCTCGATCTGGGTGATCTGAAGAACGTGGATGTGTCTGTCAGCGCCGACCTTGGCCGGTGCAAGATGTTGGTGCGGGATGTGCTCGATCTTCAGGAGGGCAGCGTCATCCAGTTGGACAAGCTGGCCGGGGAGATGACGGACATCTATGTGAACGACTTGCCGTTGGCGAAAGGCGAGGTCGTAGTCATCGGCGACACGCTTCATGTGCGGGTCGGCGAGATCATCGGTGAGGGCGAGAAGGTCGAGGACATCCGGTTGGACGAATTGGCGGAAGAGGTCGAGGATGATGAGATTTAGTCTTGCCGTCGCCTTGGCCTTGGCCACGGCAGCCGGAGCCCAGGGGCTGGAGGATACTCGCGACGCGCTCCAGGCGCCTGATGCCCGCGCACCGGTCGAGGAAGGGGCGAGTGACAACCTCGACAGCACGCAACCCCCGCCTATCGATCTACTTCAGGCCGAAGACGCCCCCCCCGGTGTGCCGGGCGAACCGGGCGCGGATTCCGACCCCTTTCTCGAGGCGGTGAACAAGGAACTCGACGTGCTTCGCGACGGTGAGGGGCAGACTGGCGGGGAGGACGGCGCCGAGGATGAACCGGCGGGCGCAGGCGGCGCGACCGACGACCTGCTTCGGACGTTTGCGCGGGTGGGAGTGGCCCTGTGCCTTGTGGTGGCGGGGTATCTGATCGTGTACTACCTGCTGAAGCGGTTCGGACGGCGGTCGCCGCTCTTGGCGGGGTCTCACCTTGGAACGTTGCTGGGCCGGGTGCATCTTGCCCCGCGGGTGGCGCTGCATTTTGTGCGGATTCGAGACCGTGTGCTTGTGGTGGGCGTGACGCCCACGTCCATCTCGGGGGTCGGCGAATTCGACGCGGCCCTCTTCGAGGAAGCGGACGAGACCGAGACGGCCGCGGACGACGATGGGACGGAAACGCCGCCGGTGCGCAAGAAGGCGGAGGCATTCCTGGCGCAGCTTCGGGAGAGCGCCGCCAAGATGGACGCAGCCAAGACCCCACCGGCCGCTCGCCACGCGGAGCCGGCGGGGGCGCCGAATCGGGTCGCGGTGGAACCGGAGGTGGAGGACGACGAGATCGCTGCGCTTCGCGACGGGATTTTGCGTCTTCAGCAACAGATCCAGGACACGTCACGTGAACTGGACGAGTAGAGCCGCCGGGATTGCACTGCTGCTGGCCGTGGCGGCCCCGATGGCGCTGGCTCAGGAGGCCGCGGACCCGGTCAGCACGGACATCGCCGAAATGGCCGAACAGGCGGTCCAACCGCAGAATCTATCCACTTCGCTGACCCTCCTCATCGGACTGACGGTTCTCACGATTGCGCCGGCGCTTCTGGTGATGACAACGTCGTTCACGCGGATCATCGTGGTGCTGGGCTTCTTGCGTCAGGCGATGGCCACGCAGCAATCTCCCCCGAACCAAGTGCTCATCGGGCTGGCCCTGTTTCTGACGTTCTACATCATGGCGCCGACGTATCAGCGGGTGTACAGTGAGGCCATTGTGCCGTACATCAGCGAGGAGGAGCCGGACCTCACGGTGACGGTGGAACGGGCGCTGACGCCCGTGCGGGAGTTCATGTTCCGTCAGACGGCGCCGAAGGACTTGGCGTTGTTCATCAACATCGCCCGGATGGAGCGGCCCAACACGCGCGACGATGTGCCTACGCTGGTCCTGGTGCCCGCGTTCATGATCAACGAAATGCGAATCGCCTTCACCATGGGGTTCTTCATCTACATCCCCTTCCTCATTATCGACATGGTCGTGGCGAGCACGCTCATGTCGATGGGGATGATGATGCTTCCGCCGGTGTTCGTGTCGTTGCCGTTCAAGATTATCATGTTCGTCCTGGCGGACGGGTGGTATCTGCTCATCGGCGAACTGGTGGAAAGTTTCCAGTAGCCGGCCAGACCGACGCTAGAGTTGTGCCTAATCGGCGTCGAGATGATCGGCGATCAGGCGGGCCGCGCCCAGCGCCACGGCGTCGTCGCCAAGCTTGGCGGCCACGATCTTCACGCCTTTTCGCAGGAACGGCATGGCGTGGATCTTGACGGCCCGCTTGACTTCCTCGAGGTACAAGTCTTCCATGGCCTCGACGAGACCGCCCCCGAGGACGACGGCCTCGGGGCTGATGACGTTGATGAGGTTGGCGCAGGCGATGCCGGTGTAGAAGGCCGCCTTGCGGACGACGCCTTCCACCATCGTCTCGCCGGCCGCGATGGCCTCGGCAATGGCGCCGCTGCGGATCTTGGTGATGTCGGCGCCGCATCGTTCCATGATGAAGGGCGCGTCGTCGCGCACGGCGAGGGCCGCGATCTGTTCGGCGATGGCGATGCGCGACGCGACGGCTTCCAGGCATCCGCGTTTCCCACACCCGCAGTAGGGTCCGTCCACTTGGATGGTCATATGGCCGACTTCACCGGCCGCGCCCGAGAAACCGTGCAGGAGCTTCCCGTCCAGGATGATGCCGCCGCCGATGCCGGTGCCGGGGAAGATGCCGACCACGTTCTTGCATTTGCGGACCTCGCCAAAACACCATTCGCCGAACGTGCCCACGTTCACATCGTTGTCGACCACGACGGGAACGCCGAACTCCTCGCGCAGCATTCCGGCCAGGGGGAAGTCTTTCCAGCCCAGGTTGGGCGTGTCGATGATGACGCCCGTGTTCGGGTCGAGAGGACCGGGCGATCCCACGCCAATGCCGGCGATGGCGGGCACGCCGGATTCTTCGATGGCTTTGCGGATGACGCGTACGATGCGTGCTTCGGTGCTTTCGTCGCGTTTCGCCGAACGGCTGCGCTTCTTGCACCGGTTAAGGACCTTGTAGGATCCGTCCAGCACGGCGGCCATGACTTTGGTGCCGCCCACGTCGAGGCCAACGATGAATCGATCTTCGGATTTCTGTTTTCCCATGGGCTTCGTCCTCTCCTGTTTGAGAAAGGATACCACGGCAGACGCCCGAGTCCAACAGGCGCGATTGCACATCGGCTCCGCTCGCGGCTACTCTATTGGGACGCAGATGAAGGAGGAACGCTCATGCTGGACCGCATTGTGAACGCCTTTTCGGAATACACCGTCATCCTCGAACCCGACGAGAACACGCCCGAATGGTGGGCGGGTGCGCCGTCGGCGTGCCGTGCGAAGGACGGTACGTTCTATCTTGCTGCCCGGATGCGGGAGGGCAATTCGCCGCGCGGGAAACGGGGGTACGAAGTACGCATTCTCAGGAGCGAGGACGGGAAGGTCTTTGAGCCGGTCGCGCATGTGAAACGTGAGGACGCGGGGGTGCCGGGGTTTGAGCGTCCGGCCCTCGTGCAGGATCCCCACACGGGCCTATTCAGGCTATATGGGTGTGCGGGGCTTGAAGGCGGTTGGTCGATCTTGAAGTGGGACGATGCCGAGGATCCGGCGACGTTCGATCCGAAGACGGTGCGCACGGTGCTTGTGCCGGAGGCGGGGGACGACGGGTTTGCGCGTACGCGCGGATACAAGGACCCCTTCGTCTTCTGGGATGGCGACCGATGGCAAATGTTCGTGATCGGGTTCGATTTCATCGAGCGTATCCACCACTTTGTCAGCGACGACGGCGAGTCGTGGCGGAGGGGCGCGGCGGCCCCTGTGATCGAAAACGCGGGGTGGCACAATTTTTACACCCGGCCGGCGTGTGTGCTACCCATGGCGGTGGGGTATCTGTTGGTGTACGAGGGGTCCCACTTTGACTGGCTGGACCCGGTGTACAACATCGCGACGGGGTTGGCCTATTCGGCGGACCTGAGGACCTTTACCGATTTGACGCCGGACGAACCGCTGCTGCGAAGCACTACGCCGGGGATGTACGCCACCTGGCGCTATTCGCATTGGCTAAGCGTGGGCGATGAGGTGTACGTGTTTTTCGAAGCAGCGCGGCCGAACAATACGAACGAAATCCGGCTGGCGACGTTCAAGAGGGCGGATGTGTCGGTTAAGGCGCTCTAGCGCGAATCGGACTAGACCAGGTTGATGAGCATGGGTTTCAGCAGGGCCCGGATGGCGCTCAGGCACAGAATGCCCAGCACGACGACGAGGAGGCTGCCAAGGTTCATGTTGAGAACCAGGCCGAGGGCGACGCCGGCGGCAGGCGGGTGCTCGGTGTCGGTCATGACCATGATGAAGATGGTCATACCGACGGAAACGGCCGCGAACAGGGGTGCGGACGGCTGGTGGATGAAGGGCGCATGGACGGACAGGAGGCATAGGCCGTAGCACACGGCGGCGCAACAGATGCCCACGAAGTACCCGCCTAACAGAAACCTGGGGCGGGAGCTTTCCGCTTGGGGCACGGCGAAGACAATGAACGCGCTGGCGCCAAGAGAACCCACGAGAGCGGCGTTCTCGGCGGCATCGAGAACGTGAAGAATGACGAACACCACCATTGAGGCCAGGGTGCATTGTGCGATGTAGCGGCCCTTGTTGCCGCGAAACTTGGCGTCGAGCAGTTTCATTTGGGTCCCCCTGCGGCCGACCTCGAGTCAGTGGAAGCCCTGCCTATCGCAACGCTATCAGAGCGTCCTCTCGAAATCAATGCGATGTGATGACATTTGCCACAAGATTCTGTGACGCGGGCCGAGACAATGGGGATGGTCCGGGCCTACGAGGTATAATGGTCGCTTGACTGGCCATGATCTCGCTACGGAGACATGACTGGTCGAAGGATCGGGGATCAGATCAAGTCAGGAGATACGGTGAGCGCACGGAAGCATGACAGCGACGCTTTGGAACGGCCCGGCATCAGCCTGCGGGCGATTGGCTTGGTCGTGGCAGGCACAGTGGTCGAAGTGGGGTCGTTGGTGTCATCGAACTGGGTTCCCAACACGCCGTGGGACTCGTTCCTCAGCTTGGTGGCGGGGGCTCTGTTCTCGTTGGCGGCATTCCGGGTCGTGCAACGGTTTGCCTATCAGGGAAACTCGATGCGCGTGGTGATTGCCGC
>JAAEQP010000126.1 GCA_024231375.1 bacterium
CTGTTTGTCGACAGCGTCGGCCGGCTCGAAGTCGTCCCCCACGGGGCGGCAGGCCGCATAGCGAATCTTGTCCGGTTCGGTCACGTCGGGGTCGTCATAAGAGATGCCCACGGACAAGGTGTCCGGGCCCATCTGGCTCAAGACCGCCGGCGTGGAACAGAGCTTCTGCCACGCGGGGGCACATTGGTCGTAGGGGCCCACGTGCCGCACGAAGGCGACGGTCATCGGTTCGAGAGTGTCGATACGTGCTTCCATGGTCGTTTCTCCTGGTCGTGTTCTTGGTTGGGGTTTCGTGGTGCCGGGCGCGCCGGCACGGGGCAGAGAGCCGTTGCGATGGTCGTCCCGATACGCCTTCGGCGACAACCCAAACACGTTCCGGAAGGCACGCGTGAAGGCCTCGTGCGTCTCGTAGCCTGCTCGGAACGCGATCTCGGTGACCCGCCGGTCTGAGTACATCAGGTCACCGGCGGCGCGCTCCAAGCGAAGACGGCGCACGTGCTCCTTCACGTTCTCCCCGACCATGGCGCTGAAGATGCGGTGGAAGTGAAACGGCGAGAAGCACGCCACCTCCGCCAGTTCCTCCAGCGACAAGGCGTCATCCAGATGCTGCTGAATGTGCATCTGGACGCGCAGGATGCGCTCTTCGTAGTGTTTGCGTGTGCCTCTGGGCATTCGGTTCGACCTCCGGATTCGTACGATACGCGACCAGAAGGATTGGTTGCTTGATATTCCTTGCGGTTCTTGTCGAGGCCGTGCCGCGCACTGTATATCGCCTCAGAGACTGTGTCAAAATGCGCACCCACGAAATCGCTGCTATCCACACGACAGACGAGGGGAGGTTGTTACATGAGGTCACTTATCGCACTCACCGCGTTCGCCACGCTTGCGGCACGTCTGGCGCATGGCGCAACCCTGCCCACGCCGGAGCATCCGGCAGCGCCCAC
>JAAEQP010000127.1 GCA_024231375.1 bacterium
CCGAGAGGTAGCCCTCCCCCGGACGATTCGGCCCGACGCGATCGACGACTTCGAACCCTCCCCCGTACCGCGCGCGGCGTTCCACGTCCTACAACCGTTACACGTGACCGAGGCGCTACACTCCAGACGATCCGTCGAGATAACCGGAAGGAAAAAAGCTTACGTGTTTTCCCCTAATTTCGCCGATTGTACCGGGCGACCCGGATAGTGCCGGCGGCAGCGCGTCACCTGGGTGTCACACAGTCAGTGACACGACTCGGGCCAACCACACGCCGCAGACCACCGACGCCGGGAAAAGCCGCCGATAATAGCACGGGTATCAGGGCCACAATACGGACCGAGCAGGTAGACCTCGCACCGGCGCAGCCGCACGGACGTAATAAGAGAAGCAGTACAACCCAACGCGGTATCGCCAACGACCGCCGCAAACGCCCGTTGGGGCCGCTTGGACCGTCTTCGGCATGCATCGCGGTCTGCAGAAAGACGAAAACGAACGTTACGAATTGGCGCGAAATGGTACAATAGTAGTGTAGTCCATAGAAAATTCCTCTTGGAGGAGGGTCAGTCATGAAAGCGCAAGCTTTTTCGCGGCATGGGCTCGTTGTGGCCGCCATACTGCTCACGTCGCTAGCCGTCGCTGGGGCCAAGACCATCCGTGTGGATGACGACAGCGTCGCCGACTTCCGTACGATCAAAGCTGCGGTCAACGCCGCCCAGAGTGGTGACACGATCATCGTCGAGACCGGTACCTACAGCGGTGAAGGCGTGCTCGACATTGTCCTGGCCGGCAAGGTCCTGACCATTCAGAGCACCGACCCGAGCAATCCCGACGTCGTGGCCGCTACGGTGATCGACTGCCGGGGCGACGACGGGCGGGGCCATCGGTTCATGGAGATCTCGCGCGATACCGGTGCCGAGCTGACGCTGGCCGGCCTGAAAATGGTCAACTCCGCGCTCGGCTATGCCGGCGGAATCGTCATCTGCGAAGGCGCCGACCTGCATTTGGTCAACTGCACCTTCAGCGACAACAGCGTTGAATGGTGGGGTGGCGCCATCCACTGCGAAGACAGCACGGCGACCATTGAGGGCTGCACGTTTGCGCGTAATGCCTCGGCGGCCATGCACGGCGGGGCCGTGGCGTGCCGCAACAGCGTCTTAACCCTGACCAACTGCACCTTCCGGCGAAACACCGGCAACGCCCTCCAGACATTCGAGAGCATCGTCACCATCGACGATTGCACGTTCACGGAGAACAACGGGTCCGAAGGCGGCGCCATCTACAGTTTCAGCGCCGGCGACACCAAAGTCGCCGCTCGCCTAAGCGTAACGGACTGCACCTTCGCGGGGAATACCTGCACCAAATCCGGCGCGGCCCTGCACAACTACGGCATCGAGGCGATGATTGCCTCATGCAGTTTCACCAGCAACGCGGCCGGAGAGGACGGCGGCGCCATCTACAACTACCGTTGCGCCCCATCTATTGTCAGTTGTATCTTCGTCGGCAACACGGCCGTCGGCGTTGGCGGCGCCATCGCCAACTACGAGAGAAGCACTCCGGAAATCAGCAATGGCACGTTCGTCAAGAATAGGGCCGCCAGCGGTGGCGCCGTCAGCAGCCGCCGCAACAGCGACCCTCTGATCAGCCACTGCATCCTCTGGAGCAATCAGGCCACGACAGGCCGCAACCTCTATCTGGGCCGCGATCCGGTCGGCGTACTCTACAGTTCTCAGGCCACCGTGGAATACTGCAATCTCGAAAGGGGTCAGGCCAGCGTCCAGACCGATTCCGGATGCGTCCTGACCTGGGGGGCGGGCAACCTCGACACCGACCCGCTCTTTCGAGGCACAGCGTACGACGACTATCGCCTGTCCGCCGATTCGCTCTGCATCGACGCGGGCGACCCGGACTACATCCCCGATCTCCAAGCCACGGACCGCGACGGCCGCACCCGGCGTTTCGGAAAGGCCGTGGACATGGGCGCCTACGAATACCAGGGGCTCAGCCCGGTCTATCGCTTCTGGGCCCCCGCCAAGAGCCGACATTTCTACACCATTGAAGAATGGGAGCGGGATATCCTCATCGATATCTATCCCCACGTCTGGCAGTTCGAGGGGATCGCCTTCTACGCCCACAACCAGGACGTGGGAGGCAGCGTGGTCCCCGTCTATCGCTTCTGGTCACCCAGGTGGTTCTCCCACATATGGACCACCGATGAAGCGGAACGAGACAAACTCATGGCCGAATCGCCCGAGGAGTGGACGTATGAAGGCGTAGTGTTCTATGCCTTCGAGGCGACCGCGCCTCCCCTGGGCACCCTGCCGGTCTATCGCTTCTGGTCCGCGAAGCTGGGCTACCATTTCTTCACGATAGACGAAGCGGAGAAGAACAAGCTCGTCACGAACTATCCTGACGTATGGGCCTACGAAGGGGTAGCCTTCTACACCTATGCCACGTCGTACCGGCCCGAGCAAGCGACCTATGCGCTCACCGGTGGCACGGAAGAAGCGTGGTACACCGTGACACTGGCCGCGTATATCGACGGGCAAGCCGCCCGCATCGATGTCCCCACGATCCAGTTCGTCACCGACTCGGCCCGCATGCGAATCGCCGCCGACTTCATCGATCTGACCGCGACCGTGGAAGAAGTGCACGTCACGAGCCAGGCGGTCAACCATGTCTCGACCATCCGACAGAGCGGCGCGGCCGGCGTGTCGATCCCGTTTACGATATCGGGGCAGGCGACCTTCGAGGCGCTTTCGCCCCGCGGGCCCTTCTCTCTCGACCTCGCCACCGGCCGATTCGCCGATTACGCGGGCGCCCCCGAGAAGCTGGCCGCCGAGCAGGAGACCTTTACCTACAGCGGCGCGGCCACCATTGGCGACCAGAAGGTCTCCTTCAGCAACACCACCAGCGCCCAGCAGCTTGAACTGAATTCGTACGGGTCATTCAAGTCTCTGAGCATGTTCTCCGAGAACGTGAGCGTCAGCCTGCCGCAGACGTTTCAGTGGTGGCGTGCGGATGCCCAAGACTTACTGGTAGAAGCCACGGTAGACAAACGCCGGATCCAGATCTTCGTCACCGACGTCTACACGGCCACCCAGGGCGTGTGGGAAGGCATGGCGGTCGATTGACACGATGCCGGTCTCGGACAGACGGTCCGGCCCGGGCACCGCGTTCGTATCGGCCCAAGCCTCCGGTCCGCCCGTCGGCGTACTACGGAACGTCCCCATTGCCGATGCAATACAGGTGCACGTCCCAGGCCCCGAAGGCGTCGCTGAAGACACCGTCACGGGCGGTAAGCGTCCGATTCTCGTCCAACACGTCGACCTGTGCGACACCGGTCAGACCCGAGACGGCAAATCGGGCCTGCGTCGCTGTCCCTCGCATCGCCACCGCAAAGACATACGTCACAGCCCCGGCACGCTTGCTCATGACGGCAACAGGAACGTCGGCATCCGTCGATTCAACGGTGACCCCGTCGGCGATCGTCGGGCTGTTGAGAACCGGCGCGAGCCTCTGAATCCGGTGGTGGAGGCGCGTCACAGCCACAACCATCTCCGGATCGCTCAGCAGAGCGGCCTCGTTGAACTTCGGCTGCCACTCGTGTACGAAGTAAATCAATCCGGTCGAGCCGTGCACGATCGACATCCACACCTCACAGCGAACCTGATGGGGTGTCGCCTTCTGCGTCGGGTGGTTGATGCGTGTACACTCGATACAGTTCCACACCCGCTTGGTGCCCTTCGTCCATCGCACGAGACGCGCGACCCCTTGAGCGACATACCACAACCGGCCCGCCACGTCGGCATGGGAATGGCACGCGGGATAGATATCGAATGACGCTATGTCACAGGCCTGGACGTATAAGGGGTAGTCCTCCGGACAGTTGGTGCGCACCCCACGCCCATGCCAACCGTCCCAGGCCACCCCCTGTCCGAGATTCAGCAACACCGGCCGACTCGGATCGGCCGCCCGTATCTTCGCGTAACGCCGCCCGACCTCATCCGGAGTCACGGGCGGACCATAGCCCTTACCCTGGCCCAGCGACTGGGCGTTGTCGGGCTCATCCTGCTGCATCCAGCCCACGATCGTCGGATCGTCGCGATGGGCCAGGCCTATCGCGTTCTGAGGGCAGATGACCGCCATCTGCGCCGCCTTCAACTGCTGCAACTGTGACTCCGTCGGGCCCTGCCACAAGCCCACGTAAAGATTGAACCCGGCCGCCCGATACCGCGCCGCGTTCCGGGGATTCTGCAGCCAGACGCCGATCGGAAAAGACTCCTTGTCGCCCAGCAATCCTGGCCGTGGCCCTTTCGCGTTGCCGACCTGGGACCCCGCCGCCAATACCGCGCCGGCGCCCAGCACGCCCAACAGCACAACACACCCCAAGAACACACGTCGTCTCATCTAAGTGGTCTCCGATAAACAATGGCCTCATCCTACCGGCCCCTCGGCGCCGAGCCCAAAGAAAAAGGACCGCCGAAAATCCGACGGTCCTGAATCCACGTTGAAATCAAATGCCCATCTCCTCCGCGGTCCGTTCTAACGCATACCGGGTCCGTAGCCGCCCCCCATCGCATCGTATGGCATCTCGCCGCCACCGCCGCCGTAGGGATTCATGCCGCCGGCCCCACCGCGACCCCGTGAGCCTCCCGCTTTGAAGTCTCGGAACGGCTCCGGCTCTCTGCGCTTCGAGATCAGAATCTCCTGATAGGTCGACAGCAAATTCTTGGGCCAGTTCCTCGTACTCACCGGCATGTGTTCGATGTTGACCCCATCGGCGGTATAGAGCATGTCGTGATATACCCGCGGCTTCAGATCCGGGCCCCAATCACTGACCGGCACCAAATCGACGAGAACCGCATGCGTGCGATAGTCGATGATATCCGGCGTCATTTCATCCTCCGGTGTCATCATCCCATACCTCCCGCCGCCCGGCATCCCG
>JAAEQP010000128.1 GCA_024231375.1 bacterium
CAGATCTCGTCTTCGATGGCCCGCATGCGGTCGAACCATTCGTCATGTCCCGTCACTTCCACAATCGCGATCAGGCCGTCTTTCACATACTCCGAAGCCTGGAACACGACGTCATCCCATTCGATGTCCTTCGCGGGCGCGCCTTTCTTGAAGTCCCAAGGCACTGGGATGGCGCCGTACGTGTTGCACAGCGCCATTTCGCGATGCAGCACGTCCCGCGCGGGGCCGTTGAGCACATCCCTATCCACCACATGCGCCGCCCAAATGAAGAAGGGATAGCAGTCGGCCGCCGTGTCGCGGTAGTCCCACTTCCCACGGGCCTTGTACAGTCCGGTTTCAGGGTCAATCGTAGGAACGGCAACTTCGTGCAGCCACCGGTGTACCTTGCTGAGGGCATGTCCCGCGATGGCCGCCGACTCCGAAGCCTGCTCATAGGCGTCTTGAGCGCCAGCCACGTTTCCGAAGACGATGCCGACCACGACGGTCATCACAACGAGCGTTGGTTTCAGTCTTGCCAAGAACATGGGGTTTCGCCTCCTTCGATCTATTGACCGGCGCTCTGAGCGCGCAGCTTCTTGTCAATTTCGTCCATGGTGAACCGTGTGCAAACCACGGAGTGTTTCTTCTCGCCCTCGCGATACTTGACGTACGTCGTGGCGACAATGGTGCCGTCGGGAAGCAGTTCCACGCCCGGATATCCGCAATCGGCCCCGGCATGGTTATGTAGCAGCTTCACCCGGCATTGCCCCGGCTTCCCTTCGCGAATGTCCTCATACGTCCCCACCCAGGCGACAAAATGGCCCTTTGTGGGGCTCTCCAACGCCCGGTCACGGAACGCGATTACCCAACGTCCGTCAGGCGTAGACACACCCATGTGCCGGTCACCGGTCAGTCCCCAGGGCGTATCGACCGGCGCGCTCCAAGTCTTGGCCTCGTCGCCGCTGAACATCATCAAGCTTCGGCCCTTGTGCAAGTTCTCTCTCATCAAACAGCACAACTCGTCGCCATCGGGAGACCGAAACACGAACGGCTCGCAGGCCTTCTTGCCCTCTACCTTAGCTACGGCCATCGGCGCCGACCACGTCAGCCCACCATCCCGCGTAATGGTCTGCAACACCTCGAGCGACTCTTTCTCGGGCCCGGTTCGTCGATGATACATGCCAAGGTACGACCCGTCCTTGAGGCGCACCACCGAGCTAAACGTCATCACGTTGTCGAACGCATCGCCCAGAGGTTCAGCCTCGCGCCACGTCTTGCCGCCGTCCTCGCTCACGATGGACGGCATATACGGCGGTTCATGACGGCCGCCGTACCACGCCGAAAAGACCCACAACCGCTCCACACCCTCCGGGTCCACCATACGGTAAATGCTCGGGCAATTCTGGTGCTTCAGGAACCCCTTCGGCAGCCGGTCATCCAGTCGTGTCCAAGTCAGGCCACCGTCATCGCTTCGCGCCATCGGTCCCGCATGACCTCCATGGCCAATGCACCACACCGCGAAAATGATCTTCCCATCAGGCAACAGCACCGTCGTCGGATGGCCTTGATAAACGTCCTCCGTTCCCGCCGCGATCACAACCTGCCGATCCGTATCGCCCGACAGGTCTATGAGTGGCAGTTGCTCACCCTTCCCGGCATCCTGCGCAAACGCCTGCGAGGCATTCAGGACGGCGGCCAACAATACCAACATCAGACAGATCTTCATGGTCTTCCCTCTTCCCGGCTTGGTACGCCGATGCCATGCCGCCGACGGGCGACACAAAGACAGCGGAGTCGTTGAGAAGGTCGTCTACGTGCGAAGGGATACAGCGAAAAACCGGGACTGTACCAAGCGGAGTCCGCCGCAGGCGG
>JAAEQP010000129.1 GCA_024231375.1 bacterium
AACGCCAGCTAAGATCATCGACGTCGCTGCTTTTGACGGAATTGCAGCAGGGTCTTGCTGTCGTTGCGCTGCAGACACCGTCGCGCACGTCGCAACAGCAGCAGCAGAGGAACCGGTTCTGTGCTTCTGTAATAGCTGCGCCCGCGTTCTGTACGCCAGCACGAGCACAGAGACCGCCGCTGTCACTGACTTCGGCACGGCGAAGCTCCCCAACTAACTCCTGTATTGACAACCACCGCTTCCCGTGGTAGCTCTGTTCGGTGTAAAACCAGTAGAAGGAAGTCGTCATGCAGATCGACAAGGCAGAGCTACGTAAGAAGTTCCAGGCGCTGTGGACCCGGATCGGTGCGGTCAACGAAGCAGACCCCACCTTCGAGGTCGTCTACGACAGCTACGGCGAACCGCACCGGGCCTACCACAACGGGCAGCACCTCGTGGACTGCCTCACGTTGCTGGAAGAGCACCGCCCGGCCCTGAACCTGGGCTTCGAGGCCTACGATGCCTTGGAGGCTGCGATCTGGTTCCACGACGTCGTGTACTACACGCAGAGCGGCGCCCCGGGTATCAGCAACGAAGCGTTGTCCGCGGCATGGGCGCTGCAGAAGATGACGGAGGGGAAGGTGCGCCCCTACTTCTTACGCGTCGTGCCGCGCCTCGTCCTGTCCACCACGATAGGGCACGAGGCCGTAGACGACCCGGAGCGCGTCCTGCACGACATCGACTACGCCATCCTGGGCGCTGCGCCGGAACGATACGCCGCGTACGAACGAGACGTAATGGACGAGTGGGAGCCCGTGGTTGGGAGTTCCGCCTACTTCAAAGGACGCTACTCCTTCCTGGATGCGTTGCTACGCACGCTCCGCATCTTCCACACCGCCCACTTCCACACGTTGCTGGACGAGACGGCGCGTCGCAACGTTGCCGGGGCGATGCGCGCCGCGGAACGACTCCACCCCCTGCTAGGCCGCGACCTGGATGCCCCTAACTCGGACGAGAAAGAGGAGGAATGATGCCGCAGACCCATCAACTACCGCTCCGGATCGCGCTGTACCCAGGTAGCTTCGACCCGATCACGAACGGGCATCTGGACATCGTGGAGCGTGCCTTGCGCCTCTTCGACGTTGTACACATCGGCATTGGTCAGAACCGCACCAAGACGGGTCTCTTCACCGTAGAGGAGCGGCGCGGCTTGATCGAACAGGCCTTGGACAGTAGCGGCGTCGATCGTGGGCGTGCCCCCGTTATGGCTTTCAGCGGTCTCGTCACCGCTGCTGCTCAGTCACTCCGGGCCGCTGCCATCGTCCG
>JAAEQP010000130.1 GCA_024231375.1 bacterium
ATCCCTCGACGGCGGACCCCCAAGGCGGGCATTTCGTGACGCAGTACTTCGGGTTCAATGCCTTGCCCGGTGGCGGGCTGTATCGCGTCTTGAACTTCAAGAGCAAGCCCGAAATCGTGGACGTTCTCGAGGATTCGGTGGTCCAGAGCGGGCGGCTGAAGGGCCGCAAGCTCGACTACGGCGCGTTCGCCACGCCTGACCTCTCCTTTGACGGCAAGACTATCGTGTTTGCATGGACGGAAAACGCGAAGCATGAATGGATCTACTCGAAGAAGAAGTGCTTCCATCTGTTCAGGGTGAACGTGGACGGGTCGAACCTCGTACAGTTGACCGACGGCGCCTTCAACGACTTCGACCCGTGCTGGCTCCCGAACGGGCGCATCGCCTTCGTGTCGGAACGGCGCGGCGGCTACATTCGGTGTTTCGCGGCCGGACTCAAAGTGCGCAACTACACCCTATGCTCCATGCGCGACGATGGCAGCGACATCCGGCCTCTCAGCTACTTCGAGACCGCCGAGTGGAACCCCTCAGTGAACAACGAAGGGCAGATCGTCTACACCCGCTGGGACTACGTGGATCGCGAGAACTGCCTGGGCACGCGCTTCTGGATCAGCAATCCCGACGGCACGAACCCGCGCGCACCCCATGGCAACTATCCGTTGCCGTTCCATATGTTCCCGGACCACGAGCCGTGGGAAGTTCGCGATGGGCACGAGTCGGACAGCCGGTTTGGCGCGCCGCTGGTCGAAATGGGCATCCGGGCCGTGCCGAATTCGCCGCTATACATCTTCACGGCGGCGCCGCATCATGGTTCCGTCTATGGCTCGCTCTGCATGCTCGACCTGCGCGTCGAAGACGACCACCACATGTCGCAGGTGAAGCGCATTACGCCCGACGAACCCTTCCCCGAGACCGAGACGCCTGGCCGGCGCCACTACAAGTACGGCACGCCGTGGCCCTTGAGCGAGGATCTCTACCTGTGCAACGTCTGGGAGAACCTCTCCCTTGTCGATCGCTACGGAAACAAGGAGTTACTGTGCGACCTGCGCTCGTTGCCGTGTCCGCAGGACGAGCGGTTGCGCATCATCGATCCCATTCCGCTGCGAGCCCGTTCGAAGCCGCCCGTCATTCCGCCCAATGAACGGGAGCATCGCGACGACCCTACACCGAAGGCCACCGTGGCCGTGATGGATGTCTACAACTCGGACCTGCCGTTCCCCGAGGGGACACAGATAAAATGGTTGCGCGTGGTGCAGAACATCCCGAAGACCAACCACGCTATGGGCGTCCCCATGATCGGCTACGAGCGCGAGAACACGCCGCGGATACCGCTGGGTGTCGTGCCGGTGGAAGAGGACGGCAGCGTCTACTTCGAGGCGCCGGTGGCGAAGCAACTGATCTTTCAGGTTCTCGACGAACACTACATGGCCGTCCAGTCCATGCGGTCCGTGGCCTTCGTGCATCCGGGCGAACAGCTCTCTTGTTTGGGTTGTCACGAGTACACGCATGGCGCGCCGCACAAGAGCGATGCCCCGCTGGCGATGCGGCGGGCGCCTTCGAAGCTGCAGCCGGAATGCGGCCCGGTGGAACCCGTAAGCTACTACCGGC
>JAAEQP010000131.1 GCA_024231375.1 bacterium
CCGCCCCCCGGACGAACTCCCGACAGCTCTCCGACATGCGCACGTCATCTCGGCCGAAGGTGCCTTCGGTCTGTTCCCAGTCAAAGGGGAACAGGTGTTCGGGCGCGTAGTGTCGCTTGCCTACACGGCCAGTCCGGTACCCCGCCTCCCCCAGCAGCGCGGGCAGCGTCTGCACGTGGTCAAAGCAGGAGAAGTGATGGGTCCCATGGGTGTGGCCATACGTGCCGTTGCTGTGGTTGTACAGACCCGTGAGAATCACCGATCGGCTCGCCGCGCTTCCGGCCGCACGGGAGTGCACCGGTTGTCACCGACCATACGTTGAACACGTGGCAGAACATCGCGGGGTGCATGGGTGCGGGCAGGTCGTGTTCGTATCCACGGACGAATGCGGAGAAGCGTGTTGCGATTTCCGCCGCGATCAGGTCCACATAGTCATCATCGTTTCCGAACTTCGGAGCCGCCAGGAAGCGCTCACGAAGCGCCTCGTGTCCTTCCCAATCGACCCGCATCGCGTCCAGAAGCTCCTGTTGCGTGCACGCCTTGTCGTCGAAGACAACCTTCTTGATTCCCGCCAACGCATC
>JAAEQP010000132.1 GCA_024231375.1 bacterium
CGAGGACGCACTCCGCTGGTTGGGCGAAGACCTGTAGCTTCTCTATCGCCTTGGCAGGTCCGCAACCTGCGGGTTCTCACGTCTCAATCGGGCCGTTTGGCCGAACTCCCCCTTGATCCTCCGGACTTTCGGGTCTAATATGCCTATCTGTTCGCTAGGTGTACTCTTCAAGGGGGCTCTGGCCGGTATGCTTGCTCGCGTACACTCCTGCGCTGTCATGGGAATCGACGGATACCCGCTCACCGTCGAAGTGGACAACCACGCCGGTCTGCAAATGTTCGCCATTGTCGGCCTGGCCGATATGGCCGTGCGTGAAAGCCGCGAGCGGGTCGGGTCGGCGAGTCGAAATTCGGGGTTCCGGTTTCCCCGCGGCGTAACGATCGTCAACCTGGCCCCGGCCGATATCCGCAAGGAAGGATGCGCCCTGGACCTGGCCATCGCGTTGGGCCTGCTGGCCGCCAGCGAGCAGATCGGCGGGGCGCGTCTCGGCGACTATGCCCTCGTGGGTGAACTGGCCTTGGACGGATCGATTCGGCCCGTGTCCGGGGCCTTGTCCATGGCAATGGCCGCCCGCGACGCCGGCCTGAAGGGCATCATCCTCCCTGAAGACAATGCCGATGAGGCGGGGGTGGTCCCCGAAATCGACGTGATACCCGTGCCGACGCTGAACGAAGCCGTGGCCTTCGTTACCGGCGCCGCGGACCAGGAACCCCACCAAACGGACCTTACGACAGCGTACAGCGCCGCACGGGACGGCATGCCCGACCTCACCGAGGTGAAGGGGCAGGCCCACGTGAAGCGGGCGCTCACCGTGGCCGCGGCTGGAAGTCACAATCTGTTGATGGTGGGCCCCCCGGGCACGGGGAAGACGATGCTCGCTGCACGCATGCCCGGGATTCTGCCCGATATGTCGTTCACCGAGGCCCTTGAGACCACCCAGATTTTCAGTGTGGCCGACGGCGTGAGCGAGAAGGGCAATCTCATCCTCGAGCGCCCCTTCCGCACGCCCCACCATACCGCCACCACGGTCTCCATCTGCGGCGGCGGCGGCGGCCAGCAACCGGTCCCCGGCGAAGTCAGCCTCGCCCACAATGGCGTGCTGTTCCTCGACGAACTGCCCGAGTTCAACCGGGCCGCCCTCGAAGTGTTGCGGCAACCGCTCGAAGAAGGGTTGGTGCATATCCGGCGGGCAATGTATTCGGTGACCTTCCCGAGCCGCTTCATGCTCGTCGTCGCCATGAACCCGTGCCCCTGCGGATGCCGCACCGATCCCCGGCGCGAATGCCGATGCACCATCGGCGAAGTGCAACGCTACATGAGCCGGTTGTCGGGACCGCTCCTCGACCGCATCGACATCCACGTCGACGTGCCCGCCCTCTCCTTCGAGGAATTGTCGGACGACCGTCTGAGCGGGCCCACGAGCGCCGAGGTTCGGGCTACGGTCCAGGAAACCCGCGACATCCAGCGCGCGCGCCACAACGGGTCCGCCGCCTGCAACGCCCATCTCGACGCCAAAGGCGTGCGCAAACACTGTGCCACCACCGACAGCGCCAAGTCCCTCCTCGAAGACGCCATCGAGCGTCTCGGGTTCAGCGCCCGCGCCTACGACAAAGTCTTACGCGTCGCCCGCACCCTCGCCGACCTCGAACACGCCGACACCATCAGCGACCAGCACGTGGGCGAGGCCATTCAGTATCGGAGTCTGGATAGGCAGTTGTTCTGAGGGCATCTCCGTAGTACGGTCACGCGACGGCGCCACATCAACGAGGTTCTGTGGTTCTGATCCCATTCAGGGCGGTTCGTCAGGAAGACGCAGAAGATGCCCACCGGCGCCCTCTTGGGCAACGTCTTGGCGAGAGACGTCGGAAGTACGTCTGAAGCTTCTTCGCTCGGGGCCCTTTTGGGTAGCTACTGAGGGCTGTAGGCACGGCCTTCTTGCGTGTCACAAACGGCTCAGAAATCGTTCAGAGCGGCACTGGAATCAGCCCATTGCGTCAACGCAAAGCTTCTGCCGCAGCCGCTGCACACAATCTCCGGTGCATTGGCAAGAAATGCGCCGCTGAGGTGCTGTTGCATGAGGATGAGAATATAGTGGCTGCCTTGGCAGAGATGCCCACACCCAGGGCATTTAAGATTGCATCTGAGTCCCTCATCCTGATCTTCAGTCTCGTTGCCTCGTTCTACTTCCGGCGCGTGCCCCAGCATGTTCAACGTGTCGAACGCCGCTTGGCGCACATCGCTATCGTCATCTCTGAGCGCCTCAGTCAGCGGCTCCACCGCACGTTCGTCACCCAGTAGCCTCAGCGCGATCACCGCCTCTCTGCGCACATCGCTATCGTCATCTTTGATCGCCTCAATCAGCGGCTCCACCGCACGTTTGTCAAGCAGTCGCCTCAGCGCATGCACCGTCGCTTCACGCACAAGGCTAGCGTTATCTTTGAGCGCCTCAATCAGCGGCTCCACCGCGCGTTCGCTACCCAGTTCCGCCAAGGCGTCCACCGCCGCTACGCACACCCAGCGGTCATCATCTCTGAGCGCTTCAATCAGGCCCTCTACCGCGCGTTCGCCACCCAGATTCCTCAGCGCGATCACGGCCTTCTCGCGCACATCGCTATCACTATCTCCAAGCGCTCCGATCAGCGGCTCCACCACACCTGCGCCGCCTAGTTGCCGTAGTGCGTGGACTGCCGCCAATCGCACGCCATTCCTCTTGCTAGAATTCAGCTTTCGAGTGTTCCACCAAATCTTGAGCGTTTCGATCATTGCTTCTGAGTCCTCTTCAGGTGCTTTGTGCTCAGCCAGAATCCCCCATATGAGCCCACCGGCGCTCCCCACTGACGGGGTTGAACGAGAATAGTCGAGGCAATCAGCGCATTCAACCCGTCATTTGCCTTTGTGGTCCGTGACGCGCGGGAAGTCCGGATGCCTCGTCGCGCTTCTGGTCACGCTCGTGAGTTGGCCGCTTGGCCTTCTCCTATGGGTCGTGTTCCGCCCGGAACTCCGCAGCCCGTAGCCGACCTCCTGTTGCCCAAATGGATGCCGGAGTCCGTGCGTGTTCCGTCGTCCCTCCGGGACTGTTCATTGGGGGTGCCCGAATCCCAGGATTTCGCTTCGCTCATCCTGGGCTACCCTCGGGTCGTCCCTACCGGGACTTGGCGATATCCCAAGAGGAACGTCGGGTCCCGGCAGTCGCACGTGATCGACGAGGTCGCGCCGTAGTGATGCACACCGCAGGAACGTTCAAGGCGAGGTCCGAGTTTGGAGTGCGGCATCGTGATGCCGCACTCCAAATAGTCCCCAAATGTTTTGGATGGGCCGCCCCAGCCAGAAACCAGAGATGCTGCATTTTCGAAATCCTCCAATTCCGAGGCGACCTTGGTGCAATTGCTCCAACTCTCCGGTTGTCCCTTGCGGGACTTGGCAATGTCCGCCGGTAGGCTTCCCCCTTGTAGTCCCGGAGGGACGACCCGAAGATAGCCCAGGGCCAGCGAAGCGCAGCCCTGGGATCCCACGTCCCTTCACGCAAGTCCCGGAGGGACGGCGGAACAAGAAGTGAGCGCCCTTGGAGGCCGTAACCGCCGATATGCTAGAGTTCCCCCCTCGAAGGCTCTGAGGGAACCTTCCCCGCTCCGCCGGGATAGAAATCTCTAGATGTGAGACTTGAACTGCTTTGCACCGAGAAAACGGGGGTATCGATTGGAACACGGGAAGAAGATCCGAGTGGCCGTTTTGTTCGGAGGACGGTCGGCTGAGCATGAAGTATCCCTGCAATCCGCGCGCAACATCATCGACGCGTTGGACAAGGACAAATACGACGTCATCCCCGTGGGCATCGACAAGAAGGGCCGGTGGCTGGTTGAAGACGCGTCGCAGTTCCTGCTGAACGCCGAGGACCCCCGCCTCGTCAGCCTCAACAAGGGCGGCGCAACCGTCACGCTCACGTCGAACGAAGGATGCACGGAACTGATCACGCTGGACGGTTCCGGACCCAATCAGGCCGTGGATGTGGTGTTCCCCGTGCTTCACGGCACCTACGGTGAAGACGGCACGGTCCAGGGCCTGCTCAAACTGGCCGATGTGCCCTTCGTGGGCGCGGGCGTATTGGGATCGTCCGTCGGCATGGACAAGGACGTCATGAAGCGTCTGCTCCGCGATGGCGGATTGCCCATCGGCGATTTCGTGACTGTCACCCGCGCCAAGATGTTGGACCCCGAAGCCATCGTGGAACGGTTGGGACTGCCCTGTTTCGTGAAACCCGCCAATCTTGGATCGTCGGTGGGCATCCACAAGGTGAACGAAGTCGGCGCGCTGGCGGCCGCCATGGAAGACGCATTCCAGTACGACCACAAAGTCCTGGTTGAGGAGTTCGTCCCTGGCCGCGAGATCGAATGCTCGGTCCTGGGCAACGAAGACCCCATCGCGTCGTTGCCCGGCGAAGTGACGCCCACCCACGACTTCTACTCCTACGACGCCAAATACATCGACGAGAAGGGCGCCGACCTGACAATCCCGGCCAAGTTGTCCGAGGCCGAAGTGGCCGAGGTGCAGGATCTGGCCGTTCGTACGTTCACCACATTGAACTGTGAAGGCTTGGCCCGCGTCGACTGCTTCCTGCGGCCCGACGGCGAGTTCATCGTCAACGAGATCAACACGCTTCCCGGTTTCACCCGGATCAGCATGTACCCGAAACTATGGGAAGCCACGGGCATGTCGTGTCCCGACTTGCTTGACCGGCTCATCCAGCTCGCTCTGGACCGGCATCGTCTGGACCAATCCCTCAAGACCAATTGGGACCTCTAGCGCGAACCCGATTCCCGGTGTGGGTCCGCGCGCCTGGGATGTGCTAGGCCCCTCTTCGGTAGGGTCGCGCTCCGTCGCGACCGCCTCAGCCTGAATTGCCGCTTCTCCGCGAAAAGAGCGATCAACGTGGTAGGGGCACGCTTCCGTGTGCCCTGGCTCCGCAGAAGCGGAGCCCTACCCCAGCCCTACTGAACATCGGAAGGGCTGCCCAAACAGAGCGGCGCCCTCGGGGCCGCGTTCCAAGCGCCCTCCCCGGCGCGATCACATGCCCCTGAACCAAGAGGCCGACGCGGAGGTCGGCCCTACCCCAGCTCCAGTGAACATCAAATGAACTGCACAAACGGAGCAGCACCCTACGGATGCGCCGCCCCCGTAAGTACACCGTTGTCATTTGCTTGCCTCAAATTCGCAGAATCCCCCTGATGCTACGCACGAATACCGTTGTCGTACGCTAATTCTGTGGTGATTTTTCTGAAACCGGGCCGCATACCACTCGGTCTACCCTACCGACGTCAGGCACCGTATCCGCCGGGAAGGACCAGACCTTCCCGCACGCGCGCACACAGTCGCACCCCCCTGCGGGGTGCGCTCGGGGCATCATTCGCGCGCTGCACGGTCTGACCAGTATCTGTCGGCGATGATTGGGCGCCGACAGGGGGACAACCGCGCCGAAGAGGGGGGGCACCACTGTGCCTTGCCCAGTGGCGCGGACACAACATGTCTTTTTGAGGAGGATAATCAATGAGACGAACGAAGGGATTCACCCTTATCGAATTGCTGGTGGTGATTGCCATCATCGGAATCTTGGCGGCAATTCTGCTGCCTGCATTGGCACGTGCCCGCGAAGCCGCGCGCCGCGCCAGTTGCCAAAACAACCTGAAACAGATGGGCATCGTGCTCAAGATGTACTCGAACGAATCGAAGGGCGAGGTCTTCCCGACTATGCAGAAGCTCCTCTCCTTCTCCGACCCCAACGATCCGACCACGCGCGGCACGGCCTGCGAGTTCACCAACCCGTCGTCGGTCACCGGCGACGCCGAATTCACGCCCAACTGGGCGGACGTGTACCCCGAGTATCTCACCGACATGAGCGTACTCGTGTGCCCGTCGGACGCCGACGGCGATGTTGTCGACGAGGGCCTGTGGAACCTGGGCGGCAACCCGGACGGCGGGATCGACACCTGCGCCATCACGGCCCAGTCGTACATGTACGTGGCGTGGGCCTTGGACCCGGACAAGTCGTACTGCACCGCGGGTGAAGACCCCAACCTCGAGACCAGCACGCCCGATAGCGCGTTCATCGGGGCGATAGCCACCCTCTTTGATGGCGCGCCCACGTCCTATGACGACGACGTGGCGATCACTGCAAGCTCCTATGGCGACTACACGCTCTACCGGTTGAGGGAAGGCATCGAGCGGTTCTTCATCTCGGACATCAACAACGCCGCGGCAACGGCCATGGCCCAGAGCGAACTGGCTGTGATGTTCGATCTGGTGAGCACGACCGTGTCCGAGTACAACCACATTCCGGGCGGCACCAACGTGCTGTACATGGACGGTCACGTGACCTTCCAGCGGTTCCCGGGCGAATACCCGGCCACCCGGGTCTTCGCGGGAATCGTTTCGCTGTTCTAACACCTGCCCGGCGGAATGCTTGACGTCACGCGGGCCGGAGGGAGTTCCTCCGGCCCGCTCCCTCCATCTCCTGGCACGTCGTCCTTTGCCTTGTCTCATTCGTTATGGTTCAATGACGCCTCCCGGCGAAGCCGTCGCCGGATCCCAAGACCTGCAAGGAGTTGTCATGGACCTCGAATCCGCCCTGCGTCACATTGGCGAGCCCGATACGCTTGAATCCGTTACCCTTCACTGGGACGAATCGATCGCCACGTTGCCCGAAGGAACGCCATCGTTCCTCGATTCCGCCGAGTTCCTGGAAAGTCTGGCCTATGGCGGCATCGCCCCGGAGGCCGGCGAGCCACTCCAGGAGGCGGCGCGCCAAATCCTGGCCGACCCTGTTCTCAAAGCGTTCGCCTGGCACGGTTACCGCCGCCTCTACGATTGGGCCGATGGCGACGGGTTCCATCATTGGCCGTCGTTCAAGATGGCCCTCAGCGAGTTGGCGGGATGCTTCTACCTGTTGTTGGGCCTCGGCATGGTGCCCAAGGTGAGGAGCGTGCATGCCTCCATGGGCGTCGAAGAGCGCATCACGCGCGACACCTGCAACCAGCTATGGTCCATGAGCGAGAACTGCCGCGGCGCTTCCGGGGGACTCGGCCTGGAACGGATGCAACTCTTCTGGCTCCGCAACTACACCGACGGACGTTTGTTCCGTCTTGGACGCATGGAATGGCGGATAAAGTCCGTGGACATCCAGTGCCGCGTGTTCCGGCACCGCACGAAGGGCCTTGTGTTGGCTTTGGCAGAGGACGGGATTCGCTACAACGGCGACGGCCATGTGGACGGCGCGTTCGAGGTTCACGACGAGGAGAACGCTTGGACTTCCTCCTTGCGGGTGACCGATTCGGAGGCGGTGGGCCATCCCGTTTCGCCCCGGGGGCATGCCTTGCGCGACACCGTGACCCTGTCGATGCAGGAATGGGAATGTGTCTTCCAATCGGGCGACTCGACCCTCGACATGCACATCCCCGCCGGCGGCAACATGGGACCCGACAACTGCCGTGAATCCTTCGCGGCCGCGGTGGCGTTTTTCGCGAAGCACTTCCCCGACCAACCCTGCCGCACATTCTACTGCAGTTCCTGGATATACGGCCCGCCACTTGAGGGCATCCTGCCCGCCGAGGCCAATCTGGTCCGCCACATGCGCGAGGTCTATCTGTTCCCCCTGCCGAGCCGCGGCAACGGCGGGCTATGGTTCGTGTTCCTGAAAGAGGATGTCGACCCGGCAAAGCTGCCCCGCGACAACAGTCTGCGGAGGGCCATGGCGGAGTTTCTTGATCAGGGCGGCGTGTGGCGTGCGGGCGGTATGTTCATGTTGACCGACGATTTGAAGCGCTATGGCGCGCAACACTACCGAAACCGTTGGTCGGAGGTTCGTGAACTCGTCGGCATCTAGCCGGCACCACACCGAGGAGGAACACGGGCATGCTGAAGCGATTCATGCGCGGTCTAGGCGTAGCGGCGCTCCTTGCCGTCAGCGTCGTCGCTGCCGCGCAGCAGACACCTCAGGGCGACCTCATGGCTGAGCTGGCCGCGCCCAAGACGTTCAAGGCCTTGCGAACCAGCAGCGCCCAACCCGACCTCACGAAGAACATGGACCGCCATCCCATCGAACCAGGGAAGACACTCGTTCTGGCCGATCTCGACGGGCCGGGCGCCATCACCCACATCTGGTGTTTCGCGCACACGGTGAATCCCCTGTTCAGCCGGGCGCTCGTGATCCGCATCTACTGGGACGGGGCCAAGGAACCCAGCGTGGAAGCACCACTCGGCGATTTCTTTGCGGTAGGTCATGGCGGCTATGCTGACGTGGATTCGGCAATTGTGTCGGTGTCGGCGTTCGGCCGTTCGCGAAACTGCTTCTGGAACATGCCGTTCCGAGGGCATGCGCGCATCACAGTCACCAACGAGTCCAAGGAGCATCGCATCTACGGGTTCTGGTACCACGTGGACTGGCGGAAGTGCGACAGCCTGCCCGCGGACACGCCCTACTTCCATGCGCGGTACCAACAGGAGCATCCGGCCAAGCACGGCGACTACACCATCCTCGACACCAAAGGCCGCGGACACTACGCGGGCACGGTGCTTTCGGTGCACCAGACCGACCTGGGCTGGTTTGGCGAGGGGGACGAGCGGTTCTACGTGGACGGCGAAGACTATCCTTCTATCAGTGGAACGGGTACCGAGGAATACTTCGGCGACGCGTGGGGATTACGGCCCTACTCGCGAACATTCTTCGGCGTGCCGCTGTTCGAAGGGTACTATCCCGGCGACCGCGTCAGTGCCTACCGCTGGCACGTGACCGACCCCATCCCTTTCAAGTCGTCACTCAAGATGACCATCGAACACTACGGCGCGCTGCGCTCGGATTCTCTCGAATGGGTCGGCGGCTTCTTCGAACGGTCGGATTGGCTCAGTTCCGTCGCCTTCTGGTACCAGCATCCAAAGGCGACCTTCGAAGATTCGCTGCCTTCCCTGTCCGAACGGCTGGCCCCCTACCGCATCGTTCTGAGCCAGGACCTCAGCTCGCGGCGTGTGCCCGACATTCCGTTGAGCGAGGACGGGGTGTATAACCCGGGCGTCGGCGACGCAGTGGCGGAATTCGATTTCGAAGTGAGCAAGGCGGGCTGCTACCAGATCAATGCCATGACAGGGCGCATGTTCACCGGCGGGCGATACCAGGTGTTCGTGGATGGGCGGCCCGCCGGACCCGTCCGCGACTACGGATTCGCGGGCGAGGACACGGCTTGGGATTCCTACGACCTGCATCGCTTGGACGCCGGTACGCACACACTCCGATTCGAGGGGCGCGGCCCTTCGCCCAATCAGCGCACCCTATCGCCGAAGCGCTTCAGTCTGCATCTCGACAAACTGATTCTGCTGCGGCTCGACGACATGGCCGGATACCGCTCCGTCGCCTTGCAGCGGCTCGGAGGCGGCACGAAGCCTGCCCAGTAGCCCCGCTACTTCAACATCGGGTCCGCGCGCTTGACCAACTGCACGGCAATGCCGTGGGGACTGCGCAGCATGGCGAGTTCATCGCCGCTGTCGGTCACTACGATGTCGCCCTCGGGTGTCGCGCCTGCCGCCAACAGACGGTCGCGTACGGCCGTGACGTCATCAACCGTGAACGCCAAATGCAACACCAGTGGATCCTGGTTCGCGTAATCCGGCACCGGCGCATCCAGGTTGTGGTACACCTCGATCATGCTCTTGCCCATCGCGTCCGCGAGGAAGTGGGTGTTCGTCGGACCGCCCACCTTCCGCGCCACGGTCATGTCCAGGTTGGCGACGAACCAGTCAACCACATCGCCCGGGTCCTTCACATTGATGGCCACATGCTCCATTCCCACCACGGCTGATTCCCCCTTTTCTGCATCTCGGACGTAGATTGGATTCGAGTAGATCCAAGGCCTGTCTTCGCCGTCCACGCGAAGCCATCCCTCGACGCGGTAGACGCCCGGTTCCTTTACGGCGTGCTGTATCTTCCGGCCTTCCGCTTCCGAAATCACTTCGCCGTTGCGGAGGAGCCGAATCATGCACTTGGTCGGGAACCTCGCGGCGATCAACAGGCCGGGATTGAAACGCGTCTCGCCGCCCATGAAGCACGGCCCTCCGTTGGAAGGACGAACGGTGGCAAACGCGAATCCTGTCGGGTCGCACATCCAGTCGTGGCTCACGTACGCGCGGCCTTCGGACAAGGCTTCACGCACCGCTGGTTCCGTCAGTTCCTTCGCGAAGATGTGGGTGCTCATCGTGCGGAAGGAGTGGTAGTACGTGTCCAGGTCCACGCGGACCAGTTCGTCACCGGGCTTGTGGCCTTGCGTCATCATGGCGATGCCCGGCAACGCGTCGGCCGTCAACGTGCGCATCTCATCGTCCGCATCCACGTTGGTGCCCAGGAGTACCGTCTTCTCGTCCACCATCTTCATCACGAGCACCTGGTTGTGGTGGCAGTCGATGGCGCCGATGCCTGTCAGAGTTCGGTGCGGCGTCTCCCGGTCCCACTTCTCAAGGTACACGGCGGGATAGTCGATCTGACACGCCAGGAACGCCTCGTGATACTTGGCCACCGATTCCTGGAGCGTGGCCACTTGGGCGGGGTCGGCCATCATCATGGCCAGCACCATCAGTACGTCGTTATCGTCCATGGCGTCGTAGTGGCGGTTGTAGATTTCCATGCCCGTCAACCCGGTCATGGGATGGTCCGTGCGTTCCTCGACATGCGAGAGGAAGATGAGGCCCGTCCCGTCTGTCGTCGCGGCGATGAGGCTTTCCTTGTCTCCGTCCACCTTGTCCATCACCGACGCGTCCGGGTACAGCAGAAAGCCTTTGGCTTCCGAGCCGGGGATGAACAAGACGCCGTCCTTCAGGCCCCGCCACCCGTCCATGAAGTCCCTCGGCGGGCGGTAGTGGTCGCTGAGCATCACGATGGACACTCCTGCCCGCTTGGCGTCTTCGAGCAGTTCGGGGAGCGTGCCCCCCGTGTGGTCCGAGTCGCCCGCATGGATGTGAATGGCCGCCCGGTAGTCCGTCAGTTCGGACCGGGAAGGAATGACCTGCCGGGCCGCCTGGTACCGGTCCGCGTCCGCCTGGGCGGCGCGCAGGCGGTCCGGACTGATTCGCTCGACCGCCGAGTACAAGCGACCTGGCGATTCGCCGGGCGGCCCTGCCCAGCCCGGGACGGACACCAGGACAATCCCCAGCCACACCACAACCGTCCACCACGCAATCGACATCGGGATTCTCCTGTTCATGAGCCGCCCTCGCATACTGTTTCCAAGCTGTCCATCCGGGCACAGTATCCGCATCCGAAGGCGCGATATCAACGGGCAGCACCTTGATTGGGACGGAAGGGCGCGCTCCCGCGCCACAAAGTAGGAATTATGAGAATTCGCGCGCCTTCTCGGGTCAAAATTAGTGTACTAGCTCGAAATAATATTGTGGTATATCGGAGA
>JAAEQP010000133.1 GCA_024231375.1 bacterium
CAAGGCTACCGTGAAGCCCTGGAACTGGCGGGGCTGGAAGTCGATGCCGCCCTCGTATGCCACTGCGATTTCACTGTGGGCGGCGCGGCGGAGGCCACCCGGGCCTTTGTGGACAGGGACGTCGCATTCGACGCGGTCTTCGCCAGCGACGAGAGCGCCATCGGTGTTCTGCGCGTGCTTCACGAACGGGGCTTGCGTTGCCCCGAGGAAGTGGCGGTGGCGGGGTGTGACGGTTTGCCTATCGGCGAGTTCACGATCCCGAAACTGACGACGGTGAAATTGAACTACGGAGAACTGGGCCGTGTTGCGGTTGCGCGGGTGGTGGAACTGCATGAAGGAGAGTCGATACCGAGCCGCATCCGGCTGGTGCCGGAATTGCTCATACGCGAAAGCACGCCACCGATAGAACCCGGGGAGGACTAGCCTGAAATGCTGAACCTACTGCGAGAACACGACCCACGTTTGCTTGAGTTGCCGACATCCTCGGGTGGAGTCTTGGTCGCACCCGGATTGCAGGGACGCATTCTCTGCCACATCCAAGGCGAGCTCATTCA
>JAAEQP010000134.1 GCA_024231375.1 bacterium
CCGAAGCCCCTGTACAGGGCATCGGGGGATCCGTCCGCCGCTGGCGGAAACGAATCCCCCGAGTAATGCCAAACGAACCCAGTCTATACCTTCGCGGCGAAGTCCGCGATCATGTCGCCGATCTTCGTCGTCGACAGGCCGGATTCCTTAATCTCCTTGGCGGACATGCCGGACAGCGTCCCAGACTCGAGAAACGCCACACAGGCCTTCTCGACGCACGCAGCCGCTTCGTCCTCGCCTAGGTGGTCCAGGAGCATCTGACCGGCGAAGATGCAGGCCAAGGGGTTGATGCAATTCTGACCGGTGTACTTCGGCGCGCTTCCGCCGATGGGCTCGAACATGGAGACGCCGTCGGGGTTGATGTTACCGCCGGCCGCGATGCCCATGCCGCCCTGCACCATGGCGCCCAGGTCGGTGATGATGTCGCCGAACATGTTGCCCGTGACAATGACGTCGAACCACTCGGGATTCTTGACCATCCACATGGTCGTAGCATCGACGTGGGCGTAGTCGCACTTGATGTCCGGGAAGTCCTTTTCGCCCATCTCAAGGAAGGCGCGTTCCCACAGGTCGTATACATACGTGAGGACGTTCGTCTTCCCACACAGGGTCAGGGTGTTGTCTTTGTTGCGCTTGCGGGCAAGCTCGAATGCATACTTGAGGCAGCGGTCGACTTCGTTGCGCGAGTACACCATCTCCTGCACGGCTATCTCGTGGGGCGTGCCCTTGCGCTGAACGCCGCCGAATCCGGTGTACAATCCCGCCGAATTCTCGCGAACCACGACAAAATCGATGTCTTCAGGACCCTTGTCTTTGACGGGCGTCGGCACCGTCGGATAGAGCTTGACGGGACGCAAGTTGATGTACTGGTCCAACTCGAACCGCGCCTTGAGCAGGATGCCCTTCTCGAGGATACCGGGCTTCACGTCCGGGTGTCCGATGGCGCCAAGGAAGATCGCGTCGAACTTCCTGAACTCTTCAATTGCCGAATCAGGCAGGATTTCGCCCGTGGCAAGGTAGCGGTCTCCGCCGAAGTCGTAGTCCGTCGTGTCGAACGTAATGCCAAAGCGGTCCGCGGCAGCGCCGACCACCTTCACGGCTTCTGCAAGCACTTCCGGTCCGGTCCCATCGCCGCCCATCAACGCGATCTTATACGTGGCCATACCGACTCTCTCCTTCAAATAGGTAGAATTACCCCACATGCGGCAAGAAACCGTGCCGCTCCGGACGGGTTAGCAGCCAATAGTACCATTTTCAGGGGCTCGGACTCAAAACCACCGCGACTTCTCGGGTGCCGGAGCGACCGCCCCATCACTTTGTCAGTGGCGGGCTGACAGCCAAGGGGTACCCCGGCGCGGGCGGGGTCTCTCCTCGACGAAACATACGCCGCCGCTCCCGTCCTTACGCCACACCAGGTCGATGCTGCCGCCCCTGTCGGTGCGCCGGACGGGCACGCCCCGTTCGTCGTACCTGGCGACCACCCCTGGGTCGACGTCGCTACGGCGGCTGACCATGCCTGCCGAGATTGCGGCCAGTGCCGGGTTCACATGGCGCAGGAATCGTTCGCTGCTGGAGGTGGTCGACCCGTGATGCGGGACCTTCAGCACTTCGGCGGCGCAGTCACCACGGGCCAGTTCCCGCTCACCCAGCAATTCGATGTCGCCCGTGAACAAGACGCGCGGCCCCTCCCAGTCCAGCCGAAGAACCAGGCTGGCGTCGTTCACCGAATGCCGGTCCGCCCAGTCCGCGGACGGCGGATGGAGCACCTCGAAGGTTGCGTCCCCCAGATCCAGTTGGTGGCCCCGCCACACGGTGCGGACCGGCACCCCACGTTCGTCGCAGAGCGCGATGAACTCGCGCATCAGCGGCACGTCGTCGTGACCCGGCGGACGCACGACGCATTCCACCGGGAAGTTCTCAACGATGTGTGTGAGTCCGCCGATGTGATCGCGGTCCGCGTGGGACACGACCACACAGTCCAGGCGTCGTATGCCGCGGGCCTCGAGAAAGGGCGCGACCACGTCCTTCCCGCGTCGACGGTACTCGTCACACTCGCCGCCGTCGATGAGGATCGTCTTGCCTTCGGGCGTTCTGACCAGGGTGGCGTCGCCGTGTCCTACGTCGAGGAAGGACACGCCCGCGTGGCTCAAGCGTGCGTTCCACAGAACCGGCACCGCGGCCGCGAGCAGAAGGACGGCAACCAGCAGAGCACGATTCGGGACGCGGCTCGACGGGGTCGGTGCGAGAGTCCGGGGCAAGAGCGCTGCCACCGCGTAGTAGCAAATGGCGGCCGCCATGGCCGGCCGGACGTGGACAAGATCCGGATTCCACCACGCATCAAAGAGCTCGGCCGTGTCGCGAAGTAGACTCACCACGGGCCACAGGGCGTAGCCGAAGGGCAGCGCCACGGATGCGGACAGCAGGGCCGCCAGGCTCGTGAAGAAGCAAAGCCACAAGGCGACCGCGAGCAGCGGCACCACGATGATGTTGACGAGGGGAGTGAACGAAGTGAACGCTCGGAAATGGTAAGCCGTGATAGGCACGGCAAGAATCTGGACCGCTATGGCGGCGGCCAATGCGCGGTTCACGGGATGCGGAAGGAACCGCTTAAACACTTCGGCGAGGGGTTCCGCAAAAATGAGCAACGAGGCGACGCAGGCGAAGGAAAGTTGGAACGAAGGACCAAAGAGCTGGAGCGGATTCCACAGCAACATGACCAGTGCAGCGAGACTCAGGGCCGTGGGTGCATCCCGCTCCCGGTCGAAGAACTCGGCGGCCAGGAAGAGGCCGACCATCAGCCCTGCGCGCAAGGCCGAGGTGCGCGCGCCCGTCATCAGCACGAACAGGGCGACAACCGCTAGCGTTACAACGGTGCGGACCCACGACCGCCGCATGACCATGTTGATGGCAAAGGCAGCGCTTACGAAGAAGACGCCCACATGGAGTCCCGATACGGCGAGGATGTGGGCCGTGCCCGTCCTGCGGTATTGCTCACGCTCGTCTCTGTCTATGGCGTCCCGGTCACCCAGCCATACCGCGAAGACGAAGCCTCGGATTGTCGGCGGAAGGACCTCGGTGAGCCGGTCCGCCTGCCAAAGGCGAATTCGCGCTGCCAACCGTGTCGGCGACCACCAGGGGCCCGGCCCGAGACGCTGTACGGCGCCCGGACCCTTGGCGTCCAGGTTCGTCCAGATGCCCCAACGGTGATACTCGTCGATGGACGTTCCCAGGCCCTCGTTGGTGGCCGCGTCGAGGGGCTCGAGGTATCCCGTGACGCGTACGATGTCGCCCGGCAGGATCCCGGCAACGGGCTTGCTCCACCGGAGCCTGGCCCGTCCCGGAACGTCCAGGCGCCGGGAGTCCGTTTCCACCGAATGCACGTCCATCGTGAGGTCGGCGAAGTCCATATGGCTTCGCACGAGTGCCACCTTGCGCACGGAGCCCACGACGTCAGCCCGCAAGACGTCTCCCCGCTGCAGAGAGCGGGCCAGCGGGTCGTTTGCATTCGCTGCGTACCGTGCGTTCGTGACGGCCATGCCCGCAGCCACGAAGGCAAAGAACAGGAGGAAGAGTCTGGCGTTCTTCAGACGGCGGACCACCGCCATGAACACCAGCAATGTCAACAGCAGGACAGCGGGAGGCGCGTACCAGGGGACTTGCACGTGTCCGGCGATCACGATGCCCAAGGCGAACATCGCGACGATCCATACCAGCGGGCGCTTATCCATGCCGGTCACCAACCGAAGGCACGGCTGCCGGACGGAAGACACAGAAAACGCATCCGTCCGCACTCATGCGGACGGATGCGCACATACAAACGAATTCGTGTATGACTTGAACGGATCGCGCCGCTCAAGTGAAGGGTCACTTAGTCGTCGAAGCCCGGCAGAAAGCCACCCAAGTCGTAGACATAGTCGTCAACCAAGTTCAAGCCCCACAGAAGAAGCGTGTACAGGAACTGGCCGAAGACACCAGTCAAGCTGCCAAGACCAAGGTTATTCAGAAAACTCATCGGGATTCCTCCTTCTTTAAACACTCTTGTCCATCCAACGTAGTGCCATGCTACGCAATTATGTCCCTGTTTGTCAAGTGGATACTAGGATTTGGCAGGCCCACAAGCCGGTTGCGGATGGCATGTCCCGGAACACGCCGATCAGGATGTGGCGAGGGCCTCGGCAGACTTGTTCGCGATGAGCACGACCTCTCGGTTGCCCACCTCGTCCACCTTGAGCACGTGGCATTCCCGAATCCTCGGCGCCATTGCCAGGAGCCATTTCCAATCCCGTGACTGGGCGATCATCAGGGCTGGCTCCGGACCCATGAAATCATCCGCGAAATCGGTTAAGGCGCCGCGGATTGTGCGCTCGGTCTCCTCATCCAGGCCGGTCTCCTGCCGGGCGAAGCCGAACACGGCCGAAGCGGCGCCCTGGAGCCTCTCAAGCTCGGTCCCCGTCACAGCGCCGAGATCGGCGATCTCGACGCCCCCGGTCGCTCGATGCAGGCCCCTGCCCACCACAACCAGTTGTTGGGCGGCCTGTTCCGCAGACAGGTCATTGCTCACCGGGATGGGTAGATCGTCAACGAGAAAGGGGGTGTGGGCTCGGTGGGCGTAGAAGATGTACTCCTCGCGGGAGAAGCCGAGGCTCCACAGCCGGAATTTGGCCTCGTCGGCCACCAATTGGCGGATGGGGGCGCAGAAGGCACTGGCCGACTTGTGTGGGTTGATCGACGGAAGCACGACCACGGCGGCCAGGGCTGCGACTGCAACAATCGCCCCGGCGAGCCGCACGTGGAGTCTGTTGGCATCGGCCTTCACCGCGTGTACCACGGTGTCCAGGGCCGACACCAGGCACGCCCCGGTGATGGTCAGGAACGCCGGCGTCCATATGTCTGCGTACGGGGTCTGAAGGAGAACAAAGGGTGCGCTTGAGAGGAGCACCATGATTGCGGCCCACGCGTACGCGGATCGTCTCCGCCACGAGGCGTGGTTGCCGTCCATGAGATCGAGCACGCTTCGGGCCAGCAGGATGGCCAGCGCCGGATACAGTGGCAAAAGATAGAGGGCGCGTTTCCCCGACATCAGGGAAAACACCACGAAGGCCGGGACCACCCAGGCCAGCAGCAGCCGCATGCCTTCGCCTTCCTTGCGATGTTTCCATATCCAGGGCAACGACCAGGGCAGCAACAGTGTCCAGGGCGCGAGATCGAGCGGAAGCGCTTCGAAGTAGTACCAGAACGGCTGCTTCTTGCTGACGCCGAGAAACACGCGTCCCACGATTTGCCTGAACAGGTTGCTGCCTATGGTGGTCTCGGCGCTCTGGCCGAGTTCGGCCGAGCCTGCCAGCCTAGCGGGAATGAGCCAAAGCAGCACAAGCGCTACCGCGGCGCCCAGACCCAGCCACGCATGAATCGACCGGCGTTTCTCCTTGCGTCCCCAGTAGAAGGCCAAGATCAGCAGCAGGGGCAGTAGCAAGGCAACCGGCCCCTTTGCATACACGCCAGCGGCGATCGCGCCGTAGAACAGAACCAGCCACCGCGTCTCGCCCGTGGTGTGCCGCATCCAGAAGGCCAGAAGCGCAACGGCGAGGCATGCCGTGAGCACCATGTCGATCTGGGTCGTACGCGCTTGCCACCAGAAACGCAGGTTGGTACAGAGCACCACGGCCGACCACAGGGCGACGCGCGGGCCGAAGAGATTGCGCGCCAGGAGGTACGTCGCGAGGACCGTTACCACAGCGGCCAGGACCGACGGGATGCGTGCCGTGGTCTCAGTCACATCGCCGAAGGGCGCGGACACACCCGCGATCAACCAGAAGAACAAGGGCGGTTTCTCAAGGTAGGGCGCGTCATTCACCCGTGGCACGAGCCAGTCGCCGGACTGGAGCATTTCGCGCGCCACTTCGCCGAAGCGCGGCTCGTCGGGCGCCCACAGATCGTACCCGCCCAGATTGAGGGAGAGGAAGACCAGGCTCAGGAACCCGACAGCGATCACCGTGCACCGTTTCGAGTGGTGCCGCGTGTCTGGCATGCCGCCGCTCAACTGCGTATCTCCTTCTCCAGCTGCGGGGACATCAGACTACTTTCCAACAGCCTTCTCGCCGCGGCCGGTGTGGATGAACCAAATGTTGCGGGCGTAGATCAGCATCGTGGCCACCAGGCCCGCGGCATACAACAACTCGCCGCCACCCCGCGCGAGGAACGACAGAAACATGAGGATCGCCGCGACAATGCTGAGGTACCAGAAGGCCGCGGGTACGGTGCTCTTTCGGTGTTTCTCCGTCACCAGCCATTGGACCACGAATCGGCACGCGAAGAGCCCCTGCCCCAGCACTCCTACAGCCAGCCAATACCAAGCCTGGCGCGTCTCGGTGCTTGTGGCGTCGTGGTTTTCGGTGTACTCGCGCCACCAGACAATCGCCACGACCGCGATCCCGATGAAGCAGACCGCAGCCATGACCAGATGGATCGCCACGCTCCGTTTTCGTGTCAAGCGTCCCTGTTCGCGCCAGATGTGAACCAGGTTTCGCGAGTAGGGCAGTAGATTCATGCTCTGACTCAGGGCACCCAGGGGAGATTGGGTGATCCAGGCCCACCCGAGTAGCATGACCGAACCCAATGCACTCTGGTACCAGAATGCGACCGGAATGGCGCTGCGGCCCTTCCACTCCGAATAGGCCCACTGCACGTAGAAGCGGGTGTAGAACACAAGCCAAGCAGCGAGCCCGTAGCCGGCCCACCCCCAACCTTGGGCTGCGATCTCCTTCAACACCTACTCGTCCTCCTCGACGCGGATGGGCACGTAGCGGTTGCGCAGCCATGCCACGCCGATGAGGTCGTACGCGCCGCGCCAGGCCCGGTCGAGGACGCCGTACTTTGAAGCCCCGTGCTGCCGCGGATGATGGGTCACCTCCATGTCCACGATCCGCATGCCGGCTGCTTTCATCATCACCCCGAAGTATCGGTGCATGCCGTTGAACGAGATCACGTGCTCGACGCATTCTCTGCGGAAACCCTTGGAACCGCAGCCCGCGTCGATGATGTCATCGTCAAGCCATCGGCGGCGAATGCCGTTCGCGATTCTGCTCGCCATCTGCTTCACACGAGAGTCTTTCCGCTTCGCACGGTATCCGCACACGCAATCGAAGTCCTGGAGCAATTCGAGCATGCGCGGGAAATCGGACGGGTCGTTCTGCAGATCGCCATCGAGCATGAGAATGTACGTGCCGCGGGCTCGGCGCATCCCGGCGATGATGGCCGCCGACTGGCCGCTGTTCCGCGCCAAGTGTACGGGGCGGATCCGTGTGTCCTCAGCCTTCAGCGCCTCCAATTGCGCGCGGGTTCCGTCGGTGCTGCCGTCGTTGACGAACACGCCCTCGAAGTCGTAATCTACGAGTTCGCTGAAGACGGCCCCAACGCGCTCCGCCAGCAATGGCACGTTCTCCTCCTCGTTGAAGAAGGGCACCACAACAGAGACCAATGTCTTCATGAAGACTCCCACCACACGTACTCAGTGCCAAGGAAGCCGATCCAAGGCACTCCGGCATCAAGGCGACATTATACACAGGGTAGGTCATGGGGCAAACTGACGGCGGACATCGACGCCGGGCGGCCGCAATCCATCCGGAACGCCCGAGAATGGCATCACCCTGCCTGCCAAGATGGCACGGCCGAGGCGCCTCTCCTGGCACTCGGTCATCATGTTTGCTAACCCTGTGCCATTTTGGCACACATTCGGGCGTTCTGGTGCCACCGCGCGGGTCACGCCGTGCCATTTGGGCAATCGGGTGCCGCTCAGGCCATCGGCCTCTCCCTGGTCAATCGCTCTAAGTCCTTATGTTGCACTGTTGAGATATGGCATTGACTGTTTGGTACGTCGATTGCTATACTCTGCGTATCCGTGAGAACTGCGGCGGCGGATCGTGCCCTCAATGGCAGGATCTATGGTGCCAAATTGGCGACAACACGTCTCTGGCGCAGCCGCTTAAGGAAGACGAAAGAAGCTGTTACGAAAGGGAGAACCTGAAATGAAAGTGCGTCCACTTGCTGACCGAATCCTCGTGAAGCGTGAGGAACCCAGTGAGACCGTCCGCGGCGGGATCATCATTCCCGACACGGCCAAAGAGAAGCCCCAGGAGGGCAAAGTCGTCGCAGTCGGCCCGGGCCGTCTGGACGAAAACGGAAAGCGCCTTGCGCTGGAAGTGAAAAAGGGCGACCTGATCCTCATGGGCAAGTATGCCGGCACCGAGGTGAAGATC
>JAAEQP010000135.1 GCA_024231375.1 bacterium
ATTTCGTCCGGAAAGCCTTGCCGGGCACGGGAATCCCATCGCCAATCCTCAGATCTACCCCACGCTGTACCAACGCGACCGGCCTGCGTCCGACCAGGCCCGACTGTTCTGTCGCGCGTTGAATTTGCTGCGCGACGCAACCCTCGAACACAACGTCATCCCCTGGCCCATGTTCAACGTCTCGGGTATCGGGACGGGCTCGAAGATGGAGAGCGATTCTTTGACCCGGTTTCAGGTCTACGCGTCGATTGCATACGGAGCCCAGGGCATTTGGTACTTCACGTACCGTGGCTACGGCAGCTTGGCGGAAGGGGAAGAAGGCGGCGCCCCGTTTGAGACCGCCGATGAAGCCTGGTCCCACATCGATCCGAAATGGCACGTGGCCAAGAAGGCCAACCATCGCGTTGCGGCCTGGGGCCCCATGCTCCTGGGACGCCAGGCGCGCATGGTCTATCACACGGGTGAATGGCGCGTAGGCGAATCGCCGGGCAAGAACGAGCTTGTCACGCGCATGAGCGATGAACTTCTGGTGAGCATTCTTGAGAAGGAAGGCGAACCGCCTCTAGCCATGGTCGTGGACAAGCGCGTTGATCTGAAAGCAGGTACGCTGGACCGGCGCGACGTGTCCGTTACCTTCTCAAAGGACGTCGGCCACGTGTCCATCGTGGAGGACGGAACCCGGCGTCGGCTGCCCCATCGCAAGGCGTCGTTCGGCCTCCCCGCCGGCGGCGGCCTACTGCTTGAACTCAGCATGAAGCCGGAGTAAGAATCGAACGGGCCACAAATCGGGGCCAGAGCTACCAAGGAGCAGTCATGCGCACACGGAACCAGACTCGCAGACAATTCCTGAAAACTCTCACCGCCGGTGCCGCGGCCGTTGCCGGGCTGCGATGTGCATCACCGGTTCGCGCGGCCGGACCCGCGCGCAAGCCGAACGTGCTGTTCATCATTTCTGACGACCTGTGTACCAGTCTCGGCGCATACGGCCATCTTCATGCCAAGACGCCGAACCTGGATCGGTTGGCCGCGCGCGGCGTACAGTTCGAACGGGCCTACTGCCAGTTCCCGGTGTGCGGACCGTCCCGCGCATCCATCATGACCGGTATGTATCCCCGGGCCTTGCGCGCCACCGGCAACCGTCAGAGCGATTTCCGCAACAAATTTCCCGACATTGTCACCCTACCTCAGTTGTTCCGCCAGAACGGTTACTACACGGCCCGGGTCAGCAAGATCTACCACATGGGCGTGCCCGGCGACATCCTTGAAGGCAGCTCCGGTCTCGACGACCCCTTGTCCTGGGTGGACGCCGTCAACATCAAGGGACCCGAACAGTATGCGCCCGGCGATTCGACGGACCTCTCCCCGAAGGTCACCCATCAGGGCGTGGATTTCGTGCGGGTACTGGCGGACGGCGACGACTTGGTCCACGCCGACGGACAGGCGGCCGACAAAGCCGTGGAACTGCTCGGCGCCCACAAGGACGAGCCCTTCTTCCTGGCCGTCGGCATGGTGCGGCCCCACGTGCCCCTGGCCGCGCCACGCGACTACTTCGACCCTTACCGGGCGGATGATATGGTCATCCCCGAAGTGCCCGAAGGCGATTTGGACGACGTGCCGGAAGCTGCACGGTTCCAGACGAATGCCGTGAAATACGGCATGAGCGTGGAACAGCAGCGCGAGGTCTTGGCTGCCTACTGCGCCACCGTGGCCTACATGGACGCCCAGGTGGGCAAAGTGCTGGACGAACTGGAGCGCCTGGGGTTGGCCGACGACACCATCGTCGTGTTCATGAGCGACCACGGCTACAACCTGGGACAGCACACGTGTTGGCAGAAGTTGAGCCTCTTCGAAGACTCGGTGCGCGTGCCCTTCATTGTCGCGACGCCCGGCCAGAAGGGCAAGCGAACGTGCCAACGCGTCATTGAACTGCTCGACCTGTATCCCACCCTCGCGGAGGTTTGCGGTCTGGACCTACCCCACGAGTTGCACGGCGAGAGCTTCGCGCGCCTGCTGCACGACCCCGAACACAGAGCCTTCGCCGACAACGCCGCGTACACCATCACCCGCAACAGCGGCGAATCGTTACGCACCGAACGGTGGCGCTTCAACCTGTGGAAAGACGGCGGCGCAGGCATGGAGTTATACGACCTGGATAACGATCCCGGCGAGTTCACCAACCTGGCGGAGGAATCCGCGCACGCGGACGTGGTGGCGAGCCTGAAGGAACGCCTGATCGCCGCACGCGAGAACGCCATGACCTTGCCGGGGTGAGAGAACGGAATGGTGCGTGCTCAGTCCGCCTGCGGCGTCCTTCGACACACCCTACGCAGCTCGGCGTGACGGCTGCGCCTTGCGCACACCACCTACCTGCCATCACGTCATCCCGAGCGAAGTCCAGGGATCTCGTTCCCCGGTGACCGTTCTGTGGCAAGCGGCGCTCGTCCTACGACCGCAACTCCAGACCACTCGGGCTTCGCCTCCGCTTCCGAGAGTCCGCGCAGCGGACGATAGGTCGTAGCCACGGGCGTGAGCCCGTGGATCGCCGATTCCCCTATTCAGAAGCCCCCGCAGGGGGCGGCACGAACCTGGCCGTGCTCCCTCAGCTCCGCCAGGGACGCTGGCGATCGACCTTGCCCAACACCTCGCGCACGATACCCGCGTCCTCGGCGATCTCGAAATCGAACATGCCCGCGAGGACGTGGTCCGCGCCGCTGTTGAAGGCATACTGAAACGCGTTCTTCGGCGGGATGGCGCCCGCCGCCATCACCTTGAACGCGATCCACGGTTTCTCGACGGTCTGCATGAATTCGACCGTTTCCTGAGGGTCTTTGCACCAATACCCCGGAATCTCGCTGTGCGGGCCAGTCAATTCCTCGGGCCTTGGCGCGGTAGGATATTTGTGGTGGTGAAGCGTCTTGATGTAGAAATCCGCATCGACGCCCGCCTTCTCGCATGCCATCACCACGTTGAGATCGTGCGCGCCCACGCCCGACGGCACGCCATGATCCTTCACCAGGTCCACCACGCGCTTCATTTGGTCCATCTTGCCCTCGGCCGCCAACCGGTCGGCATGGACACCCCACAGGTACACCGCCTCCGTGCCGTTGCCCACCAGGTCCTCGACCTGCTTGGCATACTCCGTCAGGTCGCCGTCCACCGGTGCCGTGGGGCAGATGATCCACTGAATCGTGCCGCCCATTTCGTACCGGTGCTTCTTCAACGTGCTGAGGATGGCCGGCACCGTATGCACTACCAACGTGTTGATACCGTGCTGCTGCGAAAGGTTCAGCGTCTCGATGATCTTCTGTTCGGTGTTGTAGTGGGCCGCCAGGTTGTACACGTACTTCAAATCGCGGCTGTGCGTGAAATGCGTCAGTAGATTGCCGCCCAACAGCATCCTGCTGATGGATACCTCGCCGATCTTCCCTTGAGGAAGCGGCTCCGCCGCACCCGCTGAGGCGGGCTGCGCACTCGAACCAGCCGCCTGCATCGACAGTGCGGCGGCGGCAGGCGCGGTCAGCGATCCCTTGATGAAAGCCCGGCGACTTGTCTTACTCGGCATGGCGGCCCCCTTTCCCGGTTCTCACGTGCCTGCGATCATCATAGTACCCCGGTCACGACAGGTCAATGTCTGGTAGGGTCGCGCTCCGTCGCGACCGCTCTTCCACAAGCTTGCCGCGACGCCCGTACACCCCTATACTAAACGGACCGAGGTGCGGTTCCGCGTGGGGAGGAAGCATGACCTATCGATACGGCACACCGAAGTCGAGCCGGGTAGTTCGCAGCTACGACCGCGGATACCTGGAGATGCACGAATCCGAGTATGCGTCCATCCCGGTACTCCACGTGGCAGGCGAACCCGAAGCCATGGGCCGGCAATACGGTGCCCTGGTCGGCGACAAGATGGCCCACTTGCGCGACATGGCCCTCGGGCTCTACGGCGCCGCGGGCATCCCACCCGAGATCAGCGGCGCCATATTGGATGGCATCTGGGAACGTCTCGAACCCCACGTGGCGGACGAATACCTTGTCGAGATGGAGGCCATGGCGGCCGGGGCGCGCGAAGCGGGCTGCGACCTGACCACCCTCGACATGCACCGCCTCCTGGCCGTGACCAACGCCGACTTGTACCGAAGGGAAGCGCGGTTCCTTGAGTTCCTCGACGACGACACCCGCGAGGCCCTGGTCCGCATGATGCAGCCTGACGCCCTCCCCCCGACGGCGTCCTGCACCATGTTCGCCGCATGGGGCGATCGCACCGCCGACGGACGCCTCTTCTCGTGCCGCAACCTGGACTGGGTCTCCCGGACCGGCATGCACGAACAGCGGCTCGTCACGGTATACCAACCGGAAGGCAAGTGCGCGTTCGCGACCATGGACTATGCCGGCACCCCCGGCGCCTTGGCCGGCATGAACGACCACGGCGTGACCGTGTCCGAGGTGGGTGCCTTCAGCGTCCGTGAGGAAGTGGACGGCGTGCCGTGGGTGCTTATGGCGCGGCGTGTGTTGGAAGACGCCACCTGCCTGGACGGCGCGGTACACATCGCCACCACAGCCAAGCACACCTTGGGCTACAACTACCTGCTGGCTCACGGCGACCCGAGCAAGTTCGGGTCGAGCGCATTCGCGCCGGGCGCGGCGGCCATCGAGACCAATTTCGTAGCCTGCGAAGTCTTCCGCGACGACGATCCGGAAGAGCGTGAAGCCACCTGGACGGATGCCGAGGGCCATGCAAGGGTCTACGGTCTTGCTTTGCCGGAATGGGTCTGCCGCGCAGACACCGCATTCGGCCGGACCACGCGCGCCTTGCAGGCAACCGACAACGGGCCCGGCGCCCCGGAGAACGACGGCAACCCCTTCATCGAGGAAGAGGGCAATTCCTACATCGATTGCCACAAACCCATGCACGACATGGTGCGGGCCTACGAGACCGGCAGCGAGTACGTGTTCCCCGTCCGCGGCGAGAAAGTCATCGAAGCGGGTGAGCCGAGGAACATCGACGTGCCCGAAGCCCTCAACATCGCCGGCACCGTGGCCCACAACCGCGAGAAACTGCACCTCAGCGACTGGGACGTCATGAGCATCGTCTACGACGCCACGGGTCTGCGGTTCTGGGCGGCCTACGAATCGCAGGACGCCGACGGCAACTGGACGAACGCACCCGATTCCGGGTATTTGGAATTCGATTTGGGCGACCTTCTGGACTGAAATCGTCCGCGGAACGCCGCCGCATCGGCATGAATAGGGGTCGAAAGGAGCGAGGTATGGCAAAGATTGGGCTGTGGATGGCGATTGCCGGCGTGGTCGGCGGCATACTCGCCTTTGTGGGCGTCCTGCAGTTGTCGGGCATGTTCACCGAGCTTCACACCTGGTTTGTGATCACGATCATCGGCATCGTCCTGTATTTCATGACCAGGCGTCCAAACGACTGAACCGGACGTTCTCGCATCCGGAGCTCTCGCGACGGTCGGGCACCGGTACATTCCAGGATGTGACAAGGGGGAGATGGTCCATGCGTTTCAAGCGCTTCTTGGTATTGCTGACTCTGTGCGCGCTAGCGGGCGCTGTCGGCGCGGAATCCTGGTACGACGCGCCCGACACCGCATCTGGCGTCACGATACACCACGACTTCGCGGACCGCTTCGGTGAAGCCGTCGAATCGAATTCGTTGAGCGCCATGGCGAGTCAACAGGAGCGATGCGGCAACGTCAACCTGCCCGGCGTGTTCCTCCATCCACGCGACACCGGCGACGCCGTGCTCCGGTACGAAGACGTGACCATTCCCGCCATACCCGGTCGGCGCGCATTCCTGGTCTTCCGCGTCGGCGTACGCGACGGCATCCCCTGGGAAACCAAGGCCGCCAACAAACCCAACGGCGTCCGCTTCATCATCCATGTGGATGGGGAGGAGGTCTTCAACGAGGACGCCCTGGGGTCCTACTGGCGCGGTCGCGCGGTCGATCTCACGCCGTGGGCAGGGCAACAGGTCGCCGTTGAATTGCGCACCAACGCCATCGACCGGCATACCAGCTACGACTGGGGTGTGTTCGGCGAACCCATGGTCGCCAGTCTTCCCGCGGACGCCACGGACGTGGCCTCCCTCGCACCGGACACCGTTGGACTCATGCTCGCCGAGGTCGCGTGTACCGCTCCCGGCGATGTGACCGTCTCAGCCGGCGCCGTCAGCGAGCGCGTGTCCTTGCAGGCCGGGCGATCCTGGATTCCCCTGACCTTCGACGGGACCGATGCTCCCACACTCACGGCCGCGTCGGGCGCAGCGACGCTCACGGGCTACCTCGCCGCACCCTACGAATCGACCCTGACATACCCCGAAGTGGCCGTCGCATCGCCGCTCTTGACCGTCGGCCGACCCTTCAACGTGCTATTCGCCACCAAGAACACCGGTCGCGGCACGCATGCCCAGGACACCCGTGTGTCAATCGAGTTCGACGGCCGCGTGAGCCTGGCGCCGGGCCAACCGTCTGCCCAGGATCTCCGCAGGCTCCAGCCCAACGAAGGCGAGACGCTTGCGTGGCGCGAATGTCAGGCTACCGCACCCGGTCCGTGCGTAATCCGCGTCGGGCCCGTGTCACAGGAATGCCACGTGTTCCCCGAAGAACAGGCCACCGCTCACGCACATTCCGAAACGCCCACGGCCGACGCGTCGCCGAATGCCGCTGTGTTCGGTACGGTGTCCAACGGCAGGTCGCGGTTGACCTTTGTCACCGACGATTCGGGCGATGCCTACGCCATCGGCGAGGCGTGGGACGGGTCGGCGTGGCAGCGGGCTGCATCGTTGTACCCCTTAGCGCAACTCACCGTGCAGGACGCCCAAGGCCGTGCTCAGACCGCGCGCTTCCAACTCGATGGCGTAGCCGCGGACGGTACGACGCTGACCGTGAAGGCCAAAATGGTCGGCGCCCACCGCGAATCCTGGCCGGTACGACTCGTGTTCGACGCGGACGCCGAGGCCCGGATACGCATGCAAGCGGAACTCGTCGGTCAACGTCCCTGCGATGTGCTCGCCTTCCACGGACCCACCGTGCTCGCGGGCGACCGCGCCTTCGGCGTGGAGAAGGACTTCGCCATCTTTCCGGGACTCGAATACCTGGAATGGGACGAACCGTCGTCGTCGGAACGCGACCTGGCATTTCCGCTCAGCGACCGCCGCGTGCCTGCCATCCACAAGATCGCCACGCCGCTCATGGCTGTCCAGGGCCGGGGCGCATTGGTGGGCCTGCTGTGGGATGCGAAGCAGGAGTGGGCCGATGACGAACCCTATCCCGCGGCACGGTTCATGGCGCCTGAGTTCGAATCGGGACATCAGCACATCCACATGGGACTCTTCGCGCCGTCCGTGGGCGACTACGTCGCCGAGAACACCTATCTCGCCAAGACGCCGTACGAACTGCTGCGCGGTGGCCGCATTCGCCTCGCCTCGACGCTGGTGCTGGACCACGAAGACCGGTATCCAGCCGACAGCGTAGTCTTCGGACCTCATCGCGGTGGACTGGTGCTCCAAGCCATGCAGCATTGGTTCGACGAGTACGGCCTCATCAAACCGTCCGAGCAGCCGCGGCCGTGGGACGAAGAGCGCGCCCTGTGCCGCGACGCCTACGCCAATGCCGTATGGAACGATGACCCCCCGGCATGGCTTCATTGCGCCGGATGGACGCCAGGTCTCCACGTGGGGCAGGCGACACCCCAGTTGATCGACCTGCAGGCCGGTGTGGATGCCGACACCGAACGCGCCGTCATGGATCGCGTCAGCCGCGCCATCGACCGTGCCGTGCGCGAACAAGGGCCCCACTACCTCTGGACCCACGCCGGGTGCCACATCATGCTCGGCGAATTGCCCTACTTGGTCGGATACCTGCCCGAATCGATGAACGACCTGCGCGCCAACGCGCTTGGCCGATTGCGCGCGAAAGGCGACGCCCCCTGGGTGTGGCACGCCCACAGCGAGAAACACGCTACCCTTGGCATCGACGGCGATCACACCTTGGGCCAGGCGTCCGCTCCGTCCATGATTTGCCTGCGCGCGGCACGATTGACGGGTGACCCGGAACTTGCCGCCATGGCCCTCGAAGCCATGAAACAGATGGAACAGTACGAAGTGCCCCGCGGCGCGCAGATGTGGGAGTGCCCCCTCTATCAGCCGGACATTCTGGGATCGGCCCAAGCCATCCGCGCCTACTGCGAAGCCTACCGCCTGACCGGCGACCTGGCTTACCTCGAACAGGCGCGCTATTGGGCATGGACCGGCTTGCCTTTCATCTACTTCTGGGAGATGGAAGGCTACCCCACCATGAACCACAACGTCATTTCGGTCATTGGCTCCACCTTCTACCGCCATTCCTGGCTGGGCCTGCCCGTCGTGTGGTGCGGCTTGGTCTACGCCTACGCCTTGCAGGACTTCGCCCAGTACGACGATTCCTTTCCCTGGGCGCAGGTGGCGCAAGGCATCACGACGTCGGCCATGTGGCAGCAATATCCCGACGGAACCAGCAAAGGGTGCTACCCCGACTCGTGGAACATGGTGAAGAACACGCCCAACCCCGCCGACATCAACCCCGAGAACATCCTCGTCAACGAGTTCCGATTGCGGGGTCAATCGCCCGAGATCCGCTTTGCGCGAATCGAAGGCGGCGACACGCCGGTCCTACTGAATTCCGCCGCCGACATCGTCGCCACCAAAGGCTCGCTAGCCGACAAAGCCATCGAGTTCACGGTACGGTCGGGCCGTGAGACCTATTCGCTGCTCGCGCCCGTTCCCAAACCAGCCACCGTCACCGGCGTCGGTGAACCTGTTGCCGACAGCACCGCCCTCAGAACCGTCCCCACCGGCTGGCTCTACGACGCGGAACTCCAGGGCCTGGTCGTCAAACACACCGGCGAAGCCACCTGCACCGTGCGCTGGTAGCGAAGGGGGACGCGCCGCCTTCGGATTAGGTAGGGTCGCGCTCCGTCGCGACCGTCTTCCTGATGGGGACATGTACAAGGACGGCCCTTGGCCACGCGAGCAGACGCACCGTCTTCGCTCAAGGTGTGGGACCGGCGCCCTCGCCGACGCTCACCGTGATGCAGTGAGCACGCCCCATTACCCAAGCTGGAACGTACGCATGGAATCCCATAGAGTGAGTCCAGCGAATCGAGAACAAGAACACACGATGAGGCAACAATGAGAATCGCCTTGGCTGGAGGCGGAAACGAGCAAGATTCTGCACACATCGACCAGTGCTTCCGCGAATGGCTCGGTCCGAAGGGCAGTCTCCTCTACATCCCCATCGCCCTGAACTGGCCAGCGGCCAAGTACGCCACCGCCTACCGTTGGCTCTGCGAAGTGTTCCGGCCCAGCGGTGCTCTTAATATTCACATGTGGACCAACTTGGAAGACCATGACTCAAACGAAATCTTCGACTACGCTGGCATCTACATCGGCGGAGGCAACACCTACCTGCTCCTGGATTCGCTACGGCGTACGGGACTCGATTCGGCGATCACTGAATTCGCACGCGACAACCGTCCTGTGTACGGTGGCAGTGCCGGTGCAGCCGTTCTGGGAAAGAGTATCGAAACCATAGACCACATTGACGTCAACGAAGTCGGCCTAACAGACATGACGGGACTGGACCTTCTGAGAGGCCATTCCGTCTGGGTTCACTACGAAGAACAACACCGTGAGTTGGCCGAGAGCTACTCCGAATCCCATGACGAAGACTTGGTTGTGCTAACGGAAAGAACCGGGGTCGCATTCGAAGACGGTGAATTCCGGTCCGTTGGCCACGAGCCAGCGTCCGTCGTGGACCGGGATGGCTGGCGAATTCTGCCGGGCAGGTCGCCCGGGGAATAGACCTCCGCTCTGAAGATCTGCTTTCCCCCATTTGCGCAGGGTATGTCAAGGACGGTCCTTTGCCGCGCGAGCAGACGCACCATCCCATCTCCCAATCTCCTATCCTCTCAATCCTCTTCATCCATGTTCACACTCTTGGCCTTCGCCTCTTCCCACACCCCCAAATCCTCCGGCCGGTCCACATCCGACAACTCATCGAGCTGTGCCACACGCAACCCCGCCCTGGACGCAATCTCCACCGTCTGCGCCAGGACCTTCTCCGTGCCCCATTCGACCCCGCGAAACAACGCCGGCGCTGGACCACTCAGCCCGATCAGGTAATAGCCCCCATCCGTCGCCGGCCCGATCACCAGGTCGTGCCCATTCATCGCATCAAACGCCGCCGCCAACGTGTCCTCGGTCACTCCCGGCGCGTCGATACCGATGACCACCACCCGGTCCATACCGTCGAGAAACCCCGCATGCACCGCGTCCCACATCCGGTCGCCCAAATCGCCCGTCGCCTGCGGTCGATACGCCAAGCCCGTCCCCAGCCATTCGCACATACCCGCGTCGTCGCTGTTATCGTACCGAATGTCGACATCCACCCCGCGACCCTCACGGAACGCTCGTGCCGTCACCACCGTATGCTCCGTCATCGCGCGCTGCACGTCCGCCGCGCCCTCCGCGCCCAACGCGGGAATCAGACGCGTCTTTGTCTCGCCCGGCACCGGGTACCGTGTGAACACCGCCAACCGCTCCCGGCACGGCGTCGACCGCCCGCCCGACAAGGCTTCCCGGAAGATCGTGTACAGGATCTTCGTCCCCGCCGCGAACACACCCTTCACCGTACCCGAAATCTTCGACGTCCCGATGCGTTTCCGGTAACTCACCGGCACTTCCCCATACCGGAACCCGCGCTTGGCCGCTTTCACCTGCATCTCGACCGTCCACCCGAAATCCCGGTCAGCCATCTCCAGCGCCTTCAACGTCGCCAAGCGAATCGCGCGGAACGGACCCAGGTCCGTATACCGCACACCCCACAGCATCCGCATCAACGCGCACGACAGCCAGTTGCCGAACCGGGCCTGCGGCGTCAACGCGCCCGGCTGGCAGTCCCTGGCCACACGTGACCCAATGACCATGTCGGCCTCGCGCCGCAGAATGGGGTCGACCAGTTGGTCCATCTCGCCGGGAGAGTCGCTGAAATCGCCGTCCAGGAACACCACGATGTGCGGCGGGTCGGCGCACGCCTCAAGCGCCGCGATCCCCGCAAGACATGCCGCGCCGTACCCGCGCTCCGGTTCATTCACCACATCCGCGCCACGAGCGCGCGCCACCTCGGCCGTCGCATCCGTACACGCGTTGTCCACCACCACCCGGCGGTCCACCCACTCGGGAATCGCGTCCAACACACGGCCAATCGCGCGCTCCTCGTTGAGCGCCGGAATCATCACCCCGATTCGTGCTCCATCCCGCATGGTCGCTGTTATACGGCGAATGGGGCAGAGGCATCAAGGCAGCGCTTCCTGTCCTCCCCCCCCCCCCAATCCTCAGCCTTCCAAGCGGCGTGACCCGTTTGCTACACTAGGCGCTTTCGTGGCGGCTGTACCCAGTGAACCCAGACGGTAAGGAAACGACAATGTCACGCAACTAC
>JAAEQP010000136.1 GCA_024231375.1 bacterium
CGGCGACGTGTACGGCTACAACGACCGCAGCGAGCTGACCGGCAGCGAGCGGTTCGACGACACCTCCAAGCCGCCGGCCTCCAATCCGGACCACGACCTGGACCGGGCGTTCGATTACGACACCATCGGTAACCGCGAGTCGTCGCTGGAAGGCGACGACCCGCAGAACGACACGGTCTACTATTGCTCGAACAACGTCAATCAGTACGATGCCACCGCCGCCGCGGTCGGCTGTTCGTCACCGACCGAAAGCTTCGAATACGACGCTGTCATTGAGCGCATCAAAACCGGCCAGAGATGGGCGCGTTAGAACCGGCCAGTTGTGTACGTTCTCGTATACCTCATTTCGTCTTCTCTTGGCAAGTCTGTTTCTTGGCGGCGCGGTCCTTCATGCGATGGCTCTTGCCGGTGATCGAGATGACGTCAGCGTTGTGCAGGAAGCGGTCGAGGATCGCGGTGGCGGCGGGGACGTCGCCGATCAGCTTGCCCCAGTCCTCGAGTGGCCGGTTGCTGGTCATGATCGTGGACCGGATCTGATACCGCCGCATGATGATCTCGAACAGGTACTCGCCGGATCGCTTCGGCAACTGCTTCATGCCCATGTCATCGATCTGGAGCAGGTCGGGCTTCAGGTACTTCATCAGCACCTTCTCCTGGCCGCCGAGCGCCTCGTCGTGCAGGAAGTCGCGCACCAGGTCGAAGATCGAGCGATACAGCACGGTGTGCCCGCTCTTGATCGCCTGGTAACCGAGCGCCTGGACCAGATGACTCTTGCCCGTTCCCGGCGGCCCGAGCAGCAGCACGTCACGCGCTTCGCGGACGAACCGGCAGGTCGCCAGGTCGAAGATCTGCTTCTTCTTGATCGAGGTGTTAAACTGCCAGTCGAAGTCTTCCAGCGTCTTCGGCTCGCGGAAGGCGGCCGCCTTGACTCGTCGGTTGACCAGTCGTTCGGCACGCACCGCCAGCTCGTCCTGCAGGATCAACTCCAGGAACTCGACATGGTTGAGGCTGTTGCCCTGAGCCTCCTGAAGCCGCACGTCCAGCGCGGCGGCCAGGCCGGACAAACGCAGCTTGATCAGCGCGGTTTGTAATGCGTCATTCATCGGTACAACTCCCGTTTGCGAGTCCACGGAGGGGAAGAAGCCGGGGTCCAGGGGCAGCGCCCCTGGTGGGGTCTGGGGCGAAGCCCCACGGATGTCATCGTCATGCCAATCATGCATGCACCTCCTCGAATGCGTTGTGGATCAGTTGGCCGTAGTCAGTCAATGGTCGGATCAGCGGATGCTGCTGGATGAAGTCGAACTGTCCCTGCGGCGCCGCTTGCCGTTTGAGCAGTTCACGGATCACGCGCAGGCGATAGGCGCCATGCGATTGGGCTATGTGGCAGGCCTGGTCGATCGCGACGTCGGCGTGCTTGTTGGTGAGGCTGACCAGCCCCATCAGCACGCGCATGCCCGGAATACCGCGTTGTTCGAGCATGGCCGTGGCCCACTGGCCGCTGTCGGGGCCGATGCTGCGCGCCTTGCGCAGCCACCACGCGGCGCCGCGTTCGATCCCGCCACGCTTCTCGGCCACGATGTGGCGATCGTCGGTAGCGAAGCGCCCCGGCTCGCGTTGAGCGTGAATCGCGATTTGCTGCAACTGTTTGTTGAAGATGCGGACGATGTGTCCATCCCAGCGGGCCCACACCTGGCGGCCGACGTACTCCGGCGGCGCCGAGTAGTACGACTTGGCCACCTCGACATGGCCGTCGCGATGGACGGTACGTTGCGCCTCGCGGAAGCAGGGGAAGCGATCGACCGGTAACGGCAACAAGGTTGACCGTTCGACTTCGGCGAAGACCTTACCGGCTTGCCGGCGGGTCGTGCCGTGGATGCGCGTGTCGGCGACGGAAGTCTCCCACTCCAGCAGGAAGCGGTTCTGTTCTTGCAGGCTGTCGAAGCTGCGGCCCTTGAGCGCGTTGTCCTGCGCGTAGCCCACACCGCGCTCGACCTTGCCCTTGTGACGCGGCGTACGCACCTTGGTCGGCAGAACGACCGTGCCGTAGTGCTCGCAGAACGCCAGCAGCTTCGGGTTGAGATCGGGATCGAACCAGTCGGCCTTGATCACCGCGGCCTTGAGGTTGTCGACCACGAGTGTCTTGGGCACTCCGCCGAAGTGGTGGAAGGCGTTCTCCAGACAACGGAGAAAATCATCCGTAGTCTGGCGGAAGACGGCTTCGCTGTACGCCTTGCGCGAGTGGCTCAGCACGATGCGGAACAGGTGCGGACGTCGACGTTTGCCCTCCGGCGTGATCACCGGCGCGGCTGTCCCGAAGTCGACCTGGGCCTCGGCGCCTGGTTCACACTCCATGCGTCGAAACGGCAACGGCGAGGTGGTCCGCAACTTGCGGACGAAGCGGCGGACCGCGTGATAGCTCAACGCCGCCCCATGCTCGCAGGTGAGATCCTGGTGAATCCGGACCGCCGACAGCCCCGCGTCCAGCTTGGTCAGAATGACGGGTCGGTACGGCTCACAACCGCTGACCGGCCCCGCACGCCCAGGTGGCGGCAAGACGATCAGCGCATCCGGCACCGCGCAAAAGGCGCGCTGTCCATCCGCCGACCCGGGAGGCGCATTGGCCGGTTTTGGCTCCTCCTCGGACTCGGTAATCCGGTTGGTCGGTTCTGGCGGGGAGGGACCGATGGGCGCATTGGCCGATTTTGACGCCCGGCGGGCGCGTTGTACGTACCGGGCGACGGTCTCGCGGTGGACACCCAGCTCGCGGGCGATCCGCCGAAACGACCAGCCGCGAGCGCGTAACGTCAGAATAGCGTGAATCTCGGCCATCTTGAGCTGATTCGCCATGCCAGCCTCCTCCAGTCGCATGGTGACTGGATAGGCTGTGCCAGCGAATCATCATCTCCTCAAGTTGGCCGGTTTTGACGCGCCTCCTCCTGGCTGGTTCTGCGCGCTCACTGACAATCTTCTGCATCAGCCGCACCTTTCGTCTGCCATCGACGACGCCTTGGAGATCTTTCATACGCACGGCCTGCGGGGCGTTCCTGGAAGCATGAGCACCGTGATCACCGGAAACATCGACGATGTGTTCGAAGGACTTCGGGAAGCGCTTCAGTGCGCCATCGACGAGGGCGAGGTTGTCATGGCGGTCACGTTGTCGAATGCGTGCCCGGTCCCACGCGATCTGCCGCACCAAACCTACCCTGGCCGTGAACGTGCCGACGCATCA
>JAAEQP010000137.1 GCA_024231375.1 bacterium
GGCGACCTCTTGCTTCAGCCGCTCACACACTCCATTGCGGTGTCGGACCTCACCGCCCAACCGCCGGATCGACCACTCAACCGCCCCACGCCCCGCTTGACCGCTGAATCGACCGGAACCCGTACAGCGCGGGCTGCTGGCGCGTCTTTCGTGCTGTTGGATGGGCGCGACGACGCTTGTAGGCATTCTGGATTCGGCTCTGGGTTGACCTTTGGCGTGCTTGTAGGCATGCTGATGACACCCGTCCACGCTACAGCAGACGCCGGTTGTTGCTGTGGCCAGTGATTGTACTTCTCGCTACCGCCCGAGGAACCCTCGCGCGACACCCCTGCATCGTCTTGTCGAGTCATCGTACGAAGACGTGAAGGGGCAGTGGGAGAAGCGCTTCGAACACCAGTACGGGTACTGGCGCGGGTGATCATGCACGTGCCCGAACCGAGGCGGCATCTGGTGGTACTACGGGTGGTACTCGAACGTGCCTCGGGGCAGGCGGCGGAAGGCAGCTTCGGGGCGTGAGTCGGCTGTGGACGTGAATACCGGTGCATCCTCTCGCGCTGCTCGCGACGAGGCTCGTGACGCCCGCGCGCTCAGACGAAGCTGGGCGCGCCTGATCAA
>JAAEQP010000138.1 GCA_024231375.1 bacterium
AGGTCACCCAGAAGCCCCTCGCAGAGCCGGTCCACATCCCCTTCCAAGGCAAGGCCCCAGTACGTCAGGCTCTTCCCCCTTGCCCCGTATTCCGCCACGCTGGCTGAACGGGAGTAGGTCTGCGCCACCTGCTCGAAGGACTCCGTCTCGGCGACGTAAAGACATCCCGCAAAGTAGATGCGATTCGCGATGGCCAACGAATCCGAACCGAGCGCTACGCCCACCTCCAAAGGGTTGCGATACACGACGTGGTCGGGACGCTCCGGTCGCCAGAACCGCACCGCGAAGTGCTCGTCCACAGACCACACATATCCGCCCGCCGCGTACGCAAGGGCTGTCAGAACCTCGAAAGCGCCCCCGCTCGCGTCGAACCCTTCAAGTGCGGCGTCCGTCGGTTCAACGGATGCCTCGGCCGTTCCCGAGTAGGAGAAGAAATCCTTCAATTCCATCTCAGGGACAAGGTATCTGCCGTCTTCGTAGAGGTACACGTCGCCCAGACCCTGCTCCACCAACGCCGCACTGAAGCACTCGCCACCGCCGTACACGAGTCCGATGTAGCGTCCATAGGCATCCACCCGATCATCGAAGGCCCCCGAGCTGCCTCGATGTGAGTTCAACTCAAGGAAATCGATGCCTTTCGCATCGATAAGGTTCTGGAGCGCCGCTTTCGCCGCGTCCGCCTTCAACTTGTAGCCGCTCAGCTGATACTGCCCGTCGGTCCACTCGGCCACTTCCGGATGCCGGCTGATGGCGTGCCCATTGCGCGTTGTCTCTTCGCAATCAACCAACATCAGCCGTACATCCGGCCACGGGGCGCCGTCCACAACCACGCCGGCAATCATGTCCCCGTCCTTGGCGTAGGCGCCGGACAGGTCCATCCGGCCGCTTTCGACCCAGTTCCCCGAACCGATGCCACCGACTTCCAGCTCATTCTCCGCAGTCTTCCGCGCCAGGAACTTGGCGCACTCACGCTGAGCGCCGTCGGGATACGCCGCATGTTCCACAAGATAGTGAACACGTCCCAACGCGCTGTTGATGACTCGCTTCACCACGCTGGAAATCGTCTCGCCTGTGAAGATCCGCGCGACGGACGTGTTACCCTCGCGGGCCGGACGCTCGGCCTCGCATTCCACGACTTCGTGAAAGTAGACGTAGCGGTCCACGACCAGCTCCCGCATGTCGCTCCATTTCGCGGAGACCCGAGTGACCCCCGCCTCGCAGATCAGTTCCCCTTCCGCGAGGACTCGGATTCGGTAGCCGTGACTCAAGTCCGTGAGCGTCGTCGGCAGGCTCCCCTCGATGATGTCGGCCTTGTCCGGCGTCGTTCGCGTGACTTCCAGCAAGGGAACGCGGTCGAACTTGGCGACGCGCCGACCTTCCGTGTCGTAGATTTCAATCCAATACTTCACGGCTACCACCATCGATCCCGGAAGGTGACCGTCGCCGAAGCAGAGTGAGAACTCGCGTCGTCGTCCGTATAGGTCAGCGTCGTTCCGTCGGGAGCGACTCGAGGGAACTCCCCTTGGGAGTAAGGCGTCATGTCCACACCATCGAGCAGCACCTGCTGTGCGTCACCATCGAACTCCAGGACAGCTCCCGACTCGACCGTGCCTGAGAACGCAATGCCGCGTTCCCCGTCGCCGATGGCGGGATTGATCAGATCGCCGTTGGCCGTCAGGGAGATCTTCGGGCGTGCAGACGCGTTGCCCGCGGTGCTTACGTTCTTTGTTGCCCCGGAAGCGGCAATGCTCCAGTTCTCGG
>JAAEQP010000139.1 GCA_024231375.1 bacterium
GCGGATCTGACGGAGCTCGTTGCGGTGCCGCCACTCAAACCGCATCCAGGCGGTGAGCTGCGCGGCCATCAACTGGTCGGCGGCTGGTATCTCAACGGCGATGCCACGAACCCCTTCATCCTGCGGACCTTCAGCGGTCTCTCGTGGTCTCCGGACGGTCAGACTATCGCTTTCCGCTCGAATATGGATCCCAGCGGGTACGACTTCTTCTACACCGTTCCCGTGGGGGGCGGCGAGGCGACACGACTGGACAACACACTCAGCCCGATGGGGATCAAGAACGAGCCCGTGCCTTTGAACCCAGACGGCGGGCCGAAGGAGTCCCAGGAGACCGTCCAGGCACAGAAACTGCCAACGGGAATGGAGCTCCTTGTGGACGCCCCGGAGTTCTGGATGTTCCGCACCGATCCGGACAAGATCGGCGAGACCGAGAAGTGGTTTGCCCAGTCGCCGAAGAGGTCTCCGTGGAGCGCTATCTCGATCCACGACTTCTGGGATAAGGTGTTGGGAACAAAAGAGGAACCGCACTACGTCGGGGTCGGGTGGTATGCGGTGGACCTGATCATTCCGCCCGCGCAGGGCAAGAAGGTCTGGATGCACTTCGGCGCGATTGACGA
>JAAEQP010000140.1 GCA_024231375.1 bacterium
GTCCGCCCTCGACCCAGTTCGCGGCCTACAACAAGATAACCGCGCCCAAGAACCTAACCATCTACCCGGACTATGGGCACGAGGGCCTACCCGATCAGGGTGATCGGGACTTCTTGTTCCTGGCCGGGCTCTGATTTCAGATTCGACACCGCCCGGAGAAATAGCGGCCTCCCTCCCGCATGTTCCATTGGGTAGGCCAGGGCCCAGATTCCACGCGCCGTGCTTTGCCGGGATGGAGATTCCGCGCGGGCGGCAGCGTCTTTCCGGAGGGATGTGACGTGTGCACCGTAACGGTCAGACAGCGCTCGGGGCACTTGCTCGTGACCATGAACCGGGACGAGTACGTGGGACGTGCGGGCGAGCGGCTCCCGGCCATTCAACCGACCAGACCTGAAGGCGAAGGCTGGGTTGCGCCCCGGGACGGCGCCGGCGGCGGCACATGGATCGCCGTGAACACCCAGGGCGTGGCCGCCTGTCTGTTGAACCATTACGAGGACGGCATCCAGGAAGGCGAGGCTCGGCAACGCCCCAGCCGCGGCACTATCATCCCTGAATTGATGGAGCAGGGAAGCTTCGACAGTGCCCGGGAATGGCTTCGCTGCCGGTTTCACTACCGCGATTACGAACCCTTCGTGCTCGGGGTGTTCGGGGTAGACCTGGGGCTTATCTGCACATGGCGGGGATCGGGCGATCTCGAGGAATCTCCAGCCCCGGATCCATGGACCATGCTGACATCCTCTTCGTGGAACACGGAGGCGGTGTCGGACTGGCGACGGGCCGCGTTTGACGAATGGCGCGGGGACGGCTGCCCATTCCAGTATCAGGTCCCTTCGATTCACCTCCACTGTCCTCAAGGCCAAGAGGCATGGGCGCCCTTCATGGTGCGCAAGGACGCGTGTACCCGCAGTATCACTCAGGTGGCCGTGGACGCAGCCACGCGGGAAGTCGGGTTGCGCTATTGGCCCCGCCCGGCCCGGGAGCTTCAGTCGTCGCTGGCCGAGTTCGTTCTGCCTATGACGAAGGCCGGCTCGCACGCGGCTTGGTAGCGCGCGTTTGGCGCCCGGCCACGCGTGCGTCACATGAGCGGTGTTTCCCTCAACACATTGCCCCTCAGACCAGTTCCTCGGCGTGGTCCATGACCTTCGCCACGGCTTCGACGTACTTCGCCATCAACTTCTCGTCATTCGGAGGCGCGATTTGGCTCAGGTAGACATGGGACGCGATGAACTCGCTGGTCTTGGGATAGGCGCCTTTGCGGTACTCGACTTCGCGGCCATGGGGACAGCTCCAGGGACACCCCTTGCCGTAGCCTGTGTGGGTTTGAAAGATCTCCTGTTCGGGCACGGGCATGCGCTGCCACATGCAGCAGGGCACGCCTTCGGCACCGAGAGCTTCCATGAACTTGTCGCGGAAGACCGTGGTATCCACATCCAGCCCGATGTCGGTGGGGTCAAGGCCCAGCACGTAGCAGTAGTAGACGGATTGGCGACCTTCGACGCAGGCGGGCGGCCTAAGGCCCTTCATCGCATCGAACTGCTTGGACATGTATTCACTGTTGGCGATGCGGCCGGCGTTGTCCTGGTCCAAGTGCCGCAGACGGCTGCGCGTCATGGCTTGTCCGAGCGTGTCGGGGCGATAGGCCCACCCCAAACCGTAGGCGTTGTACTCCTGCATCTGGCGTTCCCGCCCCGGTATTACCAACTCACCCAGGTATTCCAGCAACGCGGCGCGCTTCTGGACCGCCTCGTCCTTGCACACGAACAGGCCGCCTTCGCTGCCGGTCGTCAGGTTCTTGGACATCTGGAGGCTGAACCCCGCGCAATCGCCCAGCGACCCGGTCCGTTTGCCGCGGTACGTGGCGCCTTGCGCCTGTGCGCCGTCCTCGATGATGCCGAGCCCATGCTTGGCTGCGATCTCGAGGATGGGGTCCATGTCGGCCGGCATGCCGTGGATGTGTACCGGCATAATGGCGCGCGTCTTGTCGGTAATGGCGTCTTCGATCAGGGCCGGGTCGAGAGTGTAGGTGACGGGGTCGATATCGACGAACACGGGGATGCAGTTGTGATGCAGGACAGCCGCGGCGCTCGCCCAATAGGTAAACGCAGGCACAATCACCTCGTCGCCGGGCTCGAGACCGAGCCCCGCCACGCAGAGGTGCAACGCACTGGTGCCGCTACTAACCGAGATGCAGTGTTCGACGCCGCAGTACGCGGCCCATTCCTTCTTGAGTTCCTGGGCCTGGAGGGTGCGCTGCTCGGTCATGTTGTCATGGTTCAACACGTCCATGACAGCCTGCTTGTCTTCGTCCGTGATGTAGGGCCACGGCGTGATGTCATCCGAACTGAGGACCGGAGTCCCACCCTTGAGTGCCAGCGCGTTGCTCATTTCACGTCATCCTTTCCGTACGTCTACTGTTCGGTTTCTCGACCACTGACGATCGGTGGCAGCACAAGGCACGGCGTCTGCGCACTCGCCACCTCTGCCCCCCCTGCATCGGTCAACGTCAGCTTCACCCCATACTCGCCCGGTTCAATACCGCGCAACCCGATAGACACACTCACGCGCGAGGGCACGGGCGCGTCCAATCGAACCGTGCCCACCGGCGCCCCGTCTTTCGCGAGCACAACGTCCAACGCCGCATCCGCCAACACGGCGGTGTTGCCGCGCCACTCGATGTCCAGGCCGAGGGGTCCGTCGCCCAGTGCGAAGGCGTCCGCCATACGCACCACGAGCGGGCTTTCCGCCTCACCGCCCAAGAGTGCTTGAATATCGCCCGCGTTTGCAAGCTCTACGGCCGCGAACTTCCTGGGCGTACCGAATTGTCCGCCCCCCCCCGATGCGACTCCCTGATCTCGGCGATCTTGTCGCGCTTCTCCTTCGCACCGCTTGCGTACCACGTGCGCGCGAGTATCAAGTGTACTCGGGGCAGTCGTTGGCCTCAAGGGTCCTGGGGGAAGGTTCCATCGTCGTGAACGTCCGTCGCAGGCTGAATGGGATCCTTCAACGAGGGAAGTCGTCGTTCGCGGCGTAGTTGTCGGCCAATGCTTCCGCCAACTGCACCGACGTCTCGATGGAGTTGAAGACCAGATCGCCCGAAGGAATCACCTGTTCACTGCCGATGCGGTCGATGAGTCCGGCACGGCGCAGCGTGCGCATCAACGCCCGATCCACGCCACATACGGTGAGGGGAATCCGGCGTTCGCGCAGGTCGTCGGCCATGGTTTCGAGGGCGGCCAGTCCGGAACTGTCGATATTGCTGACCCGCCGTAACCGCAACACCACGGCCCGAGGCCCCAGTTCGACAACACGGCGGATTCTCAGCAGATGATCGTCCATTGCGCCGAAGTACATGGCCCCGATCACGTTGATGACAACGGTTCGCCCTTCGATGTCGTCGCGGCCCACCGTGTCAATAGGGACCTCACGGAAGGAGCTGTTGGTCGCCGCATCGGAATCACCCTTCAATTCGCACAAGAGCAGCGTAATACGCGCACCCGACGACTGACGCACGAAGAAGGCCAACGCCAGGAGTACACCCAGGTAGATGGCATAGTCCACGCGTAGCGTGACCGTGGCAACGATGGTCACCGCCAACACCACCGCACTCTCCCGGCCTGCACGGAGCGCCAAGCGCAGTCGCTCCCGGTTCACCATCTGGGCGGCGGCCAGCATCAGGAGTCCCGCCAACGACGCGATGGGAATGTGCTCGCCCAAGGGACCGATGGTGACCACGACCACGGCTACGAAGATGCCGCTCATGACCCCGGCCATTCGCGTGCGTGCGCCGGTTTGGTGGTTCAACACGGACCGGGTCAAGGATCCGGAACTGGCGAAGTTGCTGAAGAACGCACCCACCATATTGGCCAGGCCTTGCGCCATGAACTCACGGTTGAGGTCGAGGCGCTGGCCGGACCGCACCGCGATGGATTTGCTCACGGCGGTAACTTCCATCAACCCGATCACGGCGACGGCAACCGCGCCGCTGAACATCCGCTCCATCGCAGGCCAATCAAAGGGGAACAGGCTCACCCCGGGCAAGCCACGAGGAATAGCGCCGATATCGCCGGTCACAGCAACACCGGCCTCCTCAAGTCCCGTGAAGTAAACCACAACGGCGGCCCCGATGCACGCGATCAGCGCGCCTGGAATACGGCGGTCCCACCATTGAATCGCCAGGATGACAATGATGGTGCCGACCGCGACGGCGACCGAGTAGGGGTTGGTCTGACCGACAGCGCGCAACGCGGTCCACACACCGGCAAGAAACGACGTTCCAACGCCCAATTCGCTCGGGAGTCCAAGCACATGCTTGATTTGGTTCCCGGCGATTAGGATGCCCGCGCCGGCCGTGAATCCCACGATAACCGAATCCGAAATGTAGGTGGTGAGACTTCCAAGCCGCAAGGCGCCGAAGGCAAACTTGATGGCCCCGATAAGGAACGTATACAGGAGAAGCGCTTGGATGTGGTCCATGGGGCCGCCGCGCGCGGCCAAGGTAGACGCAAAGATGATGGCCGTGGCGTTGGCGGGGCCGGTGATGAGATGGCGCGAACTCCCACAGAGCGACCCGATGACGCAACTCACGATGGACGTGTAGAGTCCGAAGACAGGCGGCGCGCCCGCGATGAGTGCGTAGGCCATGGATTGGGGCAGCGCCACGACGCCTACGGTCATCCCAGAGAACAGATCGACGCTGAACGCCCGACGTGCATAGGCCTTCGCCTTCGCGGCGATGGAGCGGTCGGGTGAGGATGCATCCCCCGGTTCTTCGCTTGGCACACTCAATCTTCTGTCCCGAAAGGTTGTGCATGTTCCCACGCGACTTGCCCTGCGGGCGTGCAGGAGCACGATGCTGGTTTTCCAGAGCCCCGGTTCGCGGATGGGATCGTATGCGCCTATAGGGTACACTGAATCGAAGGCTGAGCGCCAACGGTCGGGTTTCTTGGCACTCCAGTTCCTTACCGGAACGGGGCGTTGGAGGCGGTCGAGGTGGACGAAGGAAACGCAGACCGACGACGGACACCGCGTGCGAGGCGACGGATGCCGCGCGCGTGCTGGCCCGTGTGCTCCGTCTGCGCCATTGCATGGTTTCTGTGCGTCATCCCCAACGCGGGCGCGTTGGCCGAAGCCCTCACGGTGGACGACTTGTACGGCATCCAGCAAGAACGGATTCGCGCCATCGACTCACTTCAGTTCACGGCCGACCGCGTCTGGATCCGGCACCGTCTTCCCGATTCTACCCCGCCCATGGACGTCGCCCTGATGCAGTTCGCCCCGCTTCCCGAAGCCCCTCGGGCGCAGCTACGCTATCGCCTGAAGGGCATCCGCGTATCAGCCGAGGAGGTTACCCATGGCCCCTTCGGCGTACCATCGAAACGCAGCCGCTTCACGTTCACGGGCAGCACCTTCTCCGTCGTGTCCTTCGAAGACGGGCGCCGCTCGCCTTTCATCGCTCCCCGCCCGAAAATGGACCCGGCCGATGATGCGTCCACGGTGACGACCTGCGCTCCCGTGCCGCCGACCGCCGAGCCGTACCGGTTCGTGTTTCATGCGGACAGCGGGCCGTGGGTCTACGACCGGCTTCGACGATCCGAAACATGGACGGAACTGGCGCAACGCAGCAGGCTCATCGGCCGGAGCGAGGTGAACGGGCGGCAATGCGTCGTAGTGGAGATCGCGGAAACCTTGGTTGGCGAGGGCCTGGAACCCGATGACCCGGCGACCGATGCGGTTCAGCAACCCGTCGCGGTGACGCGCGTGTACTTTGACCCCCTCTTGTCGTACTTCCCGGTCAAACACGAGCGCCATGGGTACGAGGAGAACGGCGGCAGCATCGAGTATCGCGCGCAGGATGTGATGCGCCTAACCGACGAAGAGGGCGCGGTGCTCCTCGTACCGGAGCGCGCCGTGTGCGAATACTGGCTTCAAGAGGGACACGAATACCGGTTAGGCCACTCGGTCAGTTGGGTGGTGGACCCCGATTCCGTGGCGTTCAACGAAGACGTGACGAACGCCGAACTCCGCGGGCCCTTTCGCCAGCCCCAGAACCCCGCCCCTGCCGAGATCGAGGAGCCCTAGCCTAGCGCGGCACCATAAGCCGGCATACGGGGCTTTCCGGGTCATAGATGCCCAAGGCGCGGAACAGGGCCAGCGCCTTGAACCGATGGCCATAGAGATCCGGGTGGAGCGCGTCATTCATGAGGTAGTGAATCTGGCTGTTCTCCATATACTCCAGCCAGTTGGCGTAGTGGTCGACGAGGATTGCGCCCGTCTCGGCCGCCACGGCCCGAGCGGCGTCTACATACTTGGGCAAGTGGGGCTCACGTCCGGGGTTTCCGCCGGGGATGATGGCGTTCGGTGTGTGGAGAATAATGGCGGCGCCGGTTTTCTCACGCACCTTGGCGATCACGGCCAGATAGGTGTCGCGGAACGACACTAGGCCTCCGTCCCCCGCGCTACAATCGTTCATGCCGATGTGGATGGACACGACCTTCGGATTGAACTGCAGGATGCGCCAGTCGATGTCGGCCGCGATCCGCGGGATGGTCCATCCGCTGGTCGCCGTCTTGATGACGATGTTGCGCTCCTGGCCAAGCTCCCAACGCAGACGTTCCGCGAAAAGCTGGACGTAGTCCTGATTGCCATAGAGATGACGCGCGCCATGGGTGATGCTGTCACCGGCGAACACCCACGTTACGGCTTGATTGCCTTTCAGGAGGGGCTGAATCTTGGCGAGTTCGGCTTCCGCGCTCATGGTCTGTGTTTCCTCCGCTCCCGCGTGCAGTTGACTTCCAATGACCCCGGCCGCGGCCATAGTCCCCAACGCCTGACGTCGTGTCACTTGATCGCTCATGGTCAATCCTTCACCGTCGTACGGGACCCCAAATCGGGCACCGAGACTATTCCATCCCGTCGTCGCCCTGAATCACGCGCAGCGAACTCACGGTCAATCCATCCGCATCCACCAGGTTGAAGAAGTATACGCGCCACCCTTCGGGCAACGGGGCCGATATTGTGCCCCTCTCCTTGTCGATGGCGGCATCAACCGAGGGCCACTCGCAGGCAACCCAATCCTTCGGGTCCGTCGTGTACACCAGTTTGGCCCCGACCGGCTTCCGTTCGCCCTGAAACCGCGCCCAGGCCGCGGCCTCGTCGCGTCCCTGTTCAACGATCTCGATGAACGGCGTGCCATCCTTCACGCAAGCGTCCGCATAGGCGTAGATGGATTCGGGTTTCCAGCCATGCACGTGGCTATGGGCCATGGGCACCAGGATCGACAGCGTCTTGTCGCCGCCGCACGACTCGAAGCACTTGCCGTGGATGTTCATTGTGAAATGGCTGTCATTGCTGCCGTTGACCCACAACGTCGGGATGGCGATGTCGTCGACATAGTTGATGGGATCCCACAAGTCGTACCACCGTTGAGCCCGGTCCGCGCCCATGGCTTGCCACGTGGTCTGCCACGCGGGCGAGAACTTGAGGAGTCCGCATCCGTAGACCGGAACGGCGAACGCAAACCGTGAGTCTACGGCGGCGGTGATGCACGACAGGAACCCGCCCCAGGAAATCCCCGTCAACCCGATCCGATCGGGGTCCACTTCGGGAAACGACCGGAGCAGCGAATGGGCCAGGACGATATCGGCTACCGCATGGTAGACCCACTGTTCTTCCGGAGCCTCGTCCACGTCACGGTTGTCGCCGAGGTGAGGCGGGCCACCTTGAGCGTGCCGGGGACGTTCCCCCGGCTTGCCGCCGGGTCTAGCGCCCGTAAGGTCCATGGCGATGGCGGCGTAGCCCCGGCGGTTCCACACGCGCACCCATTCGTCGAAGGCGGTGCCGCCACCTCCGTGGGCAAGCACCATCGCAGGAACGCGCTCGCCCTCGGCGTGGTCCGGCACGCCATACCACGCGAACACGCGGGTCGGCTCGCCGTGCCACGGCAACCCCTCGTAAAACAGAGGGCGCACGCGGTCGCCCGTGGTGAAGTGTTCGGGGCTTGCCCCCTTCTCCTTGACCATGTCCTGAATCGTCTCATCCGGCACGGGGAACGTGGCGGGGGCGCGGGTGAGCATGTCCAAATCCCAGTGGTACTTCATCCCCTCCTCCTGCGCCGAAGCGCCCGAACCCGCGAGCCCGGACAACCCCACGATCACGGCAGCCGTCAACACATGCGGTTTCACGGCGAATCTCCCCCATATTCGACCGGGAACCGGTCTAGTCGGTCATCGGAAGCACGTAGAACAACACGGCGAAGTACTGAAACAGGCTTCCCGCCATCACGAATACATGCCAGATGGCGTGGTTGTAGGGAAGCCGGTCCCACGCGTAGAAGATGGTGCCGGACGTGTAGGCCAGCCCCCCTGCCGCCAACCACGCCAAGCCGCCGAGAGGCACCGCTTCGATGGTGGGTTTGATGGCAATCAACACGATCCACCCCATGCCGACGTAGACCAGCACGGAAACGCTCTTGAACCGATTCAGCACAAATGCCTTGGTCGCGACACCGATCAGGGCCAAACCCCAGACCACCCCGAATATGGACCATCCCCAGCCGCCTCGGAGCATCACGAGCGTGAACGGCGTATACGTCCCCGCGATGAGGATGTAGATGAACGAGTGGTCAAGGATACGGCACACCTTCTTGACTCGCGGCTCGCGCACGGTGTGGTAGAGGGTCGAGGCGGTGTATAGCAGCACGAGGGACGCCCCGTAGATGCTGAACGTCACCACGCGCCAGGCATCACCCCAAACGCCCGCCAACGTGACAAGCACCGCCAGTCCGGCAACACTCAACAGAGCGCCGATGCCGTGGGTGATGGAGTTGGCCCACTCCTCTTCATGGGTCGAGTTGGGGCTGAGTCCCGGATGCCATTCATCGGCTTCCCGTGACTCGCTTCCCAGGCCTTCTTCAGCAACAACCGCCAACGGACATCTCCTATCCCTGTGACAAAGCTCCAATCGGTACGAGACCGGCGCGGTCTGCGCCTACCTCACGAGGTAACAATCAGGGGGTGGCCCAATAGTCCACGACGATCACTTTGTCCAGATGAGGTCCCAGAATCGATCCAAATTCCTTGTGCGCAGGATGGGGCAGATACACGGCCCGGTCTTCCTCACTCTTGAAGGACAAGAAGAAGCAATGGGTGAACCCATTGGCCAGGTTCTCGGGACTCACATCCGTGCCCCATTCGAAGTCGTAGATAGCGGCCACCTTGCTCGGCAACGCGCAGAAGGCAGCCTCAACGGCCCGGATGTCTTCCGGCGACGTGCCGTCCTTGAACTTGATCAACACCACATGACGGAGCACCTGCGCGGGCGCGGCCGCACGGGGGCACGCCGAAGTCTGGCAAGGCTGCGCCTTCTGCACACTCACACACCCACTGGCGGCAACCAACACCAAGACGAGGCAAAGGGCAATCTGTCTCATGACCATCTCCCGTGTTCTCGATCCACCATTGCGCCAAACCCATGCGAATTATGCCGGGAGTGCCATCCGAAGTCCAGAGCCGAAATTACCGCAGCCTGCCCTTGCTCCCGCGCCCCCCCGATGGTAAGCTTCATACACCGGTGAGGGCTGCAACAGCGGGGCACGCACATTGCCTAACCTTAGTCAGGGCGCTCGGTTTGGCAAATACCGCATCCAGAACCGAATCGGTCAGGGCGGCATGGGAATCGTCTACCTGGCCGAAGATACGGTGCTGGGGCGCTGTGTCGCCCTGAAGGTGCTGGACCCGGATGTAACATCGCGCGAGGGGTTCGAGCACCGTTTTCGAGACGAAGCCCGCATTCTGGCCAGCCTCAAGCATCCGAGCATTATCCAAGTCCACAATCTCGAACAGATCGACGATCTGTGGGTAATCGAAATGGACTATGTGGAACGGGGTTCGCTGGCGGATGCGGAGGAAGCCGGCACCGTCACCGTCGTACAAACCGTCAGATTCGCCCACCAGATTCTCCACGCCCTGGCATGCTGTCACGAGTCCGGAATCGTACACCGTGACGTGAAACCCAGCAACATCCTTCTGGCAAACGAAGACCAGGCACTTCTGACGGATTTCGGCCTCGCCAAGCTCATGTGCGCCCATCAGAAGGCTGCCATGGCGGAAACGGCGTCGTCGGTCTTCTTCCTGGGAACACCCCGGTACGCCCCGCCGGAAGCCTGGGAAGGGGAAGAGCCCACGCCGGCCTGGGACGTGTACTCCATGGGGGCTGTGCTCTACGAGGCCGTGGCGTCGCGGCCACCCTACGAAGGAGACACCCCCTTCGCACTGCTCAAGCGGATGGCGGAGCAGAACATGGCCCCACTGGCGGAGGTGTCGGGCAAGGTTTCCCCTGAGCTAAGTCACCTGGTGCAGGACATGCTCTCTCACCATACGGCAGCACGCCCTCGCAATGCAGGCGAGGTGCTGGAGAAGATGGAGGCGGTTCCAGAGGTCCAACAGGACGAATCGCGAGGACCCTCGGCGAGAGTACATCTCCGCCCCCCCCCGTCACCGCGAATGCGCGTATCACGCCAGACTGGCACAGGGGCTCGAACGGTCCCCCTGCGAGCGCTCGTTGCAATACTCCTCGTTCTCACGGCTACCGTTGCGCTCTACTGGATGGTCCAAGGCCTCAACGCAAAAGGGAGTCCATCGTCCTACGGGCAGGGCCCACCGCCCACGACATCAACGATCCTCTTCGACACCCGAGATCCCGCTTCAGCAAACACATGGAAACGGCATTGGTACATGGGCCTTGGCGAGCAGCCCAACACGTGGATCGTGTCTGCTTCAACGTCGCGTGACCTCTGGTTTCTTCACGCATCCAAGACCAACGAACTCGAATTGGCGTTCGATGGATTCTGGGCGGAATACACGGACGAATCGGCCCTGGTCTTCCGCCATGGTATGGTCACGGGTTCGGGGCGCTGGCAGTATGGAGGGAATGCGATGACCGTAACGCTTCACTTCCAGTCGGCGGCAGATGGACACCGATGGTCGAGGTTTCTTCTTCTGGACCAACCCGAGCGAGGCGTGGCACGTTCGGAGTTTGCGCATTCGCTGGAGGCGGCGAGTCACGTGCAAAGCCTCCTGTACTCCGAGCTCATGCCGCGACGCATCCCGTGGACGCAGTCTTTCGAGAGCCTTTTCCTGGCGCCCGCGGCGGGACTCGTGACCGCGCCCTTCACGAAACTGAGCACGGACGCTCTGCAAATTGACGGTGAACTGACAGAACCCGTATGGACTCAGGCATTCTCGCAGGAGGGAGTGGAAATCGGCAGCCTTTCGGGAGAAGCCGACGGGGCCACGGGCCGGTTGCTGGTCCGCTATTCTGACACCGGCCTGTGCTTCGGCATCACGGTCGACGACCCGCCCGCGAACCCGGTGCTGAAGTTCGTGCTTCTGGATCGCTACGACATCCCTGTATCCCACTCGCCCCGCCGTTCCGTTACCGTGACCAATGGGGAAGTGAGCCAGGCCACGCTCACGTCCGGTGGCCGAGAGCTCCCCTGGGAATGCGCATGGCCGGTGGTGGTGTCGGCAACCGAGGACCGTTTCGAGGCCGAACTCTTCGTGCCGTTTCACGAACTGGGCGAGGGCCGTGAGGCTCCCAAGCCAGGTGAACGTTGGCGTGTGAACTGCCGTGTGGCAAGTTCCACCTCTGGAGAAGGTCCGCCTCGGGTCCACTGGGGATTCGAAGACATGCCCCAAGTGCAGCACGGGGCCATCGTGGGCTTTGCCGCCGCAGGGAACCTGTCCCACTAGACGCGTCTGCGTCACGCACGACATCGACGGAGTGACATCAGTGAGTACAAGAGGCCACTCGTTCCGAGGACAGAACCGCGCGTTCGCGCTGCTTCTAGCCACGGTGATCTCGCCGACGGTCTGGGCTGCGCCGCCGGGGTTCACGGATGGCACAATCCCCACGGTGAACCCCTCCTCCTTTCCTGACAACCTCTATGCCCACGGCGATTCCCTGTACTTCGTGGCGGACGACGGAATCCATGGCCGCGAGTTGTGGATGTGGAAGCGCGATGACGGCAATAGTGGCGCGGGACGCATCGCCCTCGCTGTTGACATCGTGCCTGGCCAGATCGGGTCCTCTCCCGAGCGCCTGACCGGCGTCGACGACTGGATCTATCTTGTGGCCGGCACCCACGAACATCCCGGGCGAAAGATCGCGTGGGCCTGGCACCGAGAGTTCAGTGAAGCCGTGCGAGTCAGAAGATTGCGGGAAGGGACCTACCTGTTTAACGCCCATTTCCTTGGGATGACCGGTGGCAGACTTTGCTTGTCCGCGTGGCAACCGCCAAACGTCTCTAGTCTGTTCTCGGTGGCGCCCGGGAGCACCGGGGCCTCGCAGATCGCCGCGCTTCCGCGGGTTCCAGGCCAGAGCGGCGAAGCAGTCCGATCCACACGCACTGCCGGCGGCATGCTTGTTTGCTACGCCGTTGACGGCGTGACAGCCTACGACGGAACCAAGAGGGGGTGGCGACGCATCTGGACATTCCCCGACAACAGCGACCTGTATGTCACCGGGGCGATAGCCGCCATCGGCGATCAGATCGTCTTCGTCGGCTTCGACGAGCAACACGGACGAGAACTGTGGACGACAGACGGAACCAAGAAGGGCACCCGCCTCCTCCGGGACATTGCTCCGGGAAACGCGTCTTCGGGGGTTGGCGAGCTCGTGGTCCATGAGAGCGCCAAGTACGTCTACTTCAGCGCGGATGACGGCGACCATGGGCGCGAGTTGTGGAAATCGGATGGAACCCCAGAGAACACGGTGCTAGTCAAGGACATCAACCAGGGCCGATCGCATGCCAACCCGTACTGCTTCGTGCCTGTCGGCGAGTGCGTGTTCTTCCTGGCCCAGGATGACGACCATGGCAAGGAAGTGTGGCGTACGGACGGCACCTCCGAAGGCACCAGGATAGTCGCGGATCTGTTCCCCGGTATCCAAGGCAGCGAACCGTGGCGCCTGACCTGCTTCAATGACGAGCTGTTCTTCTGCGCCGACTCCCCCACGTACGGGGAGGAGATCTTTCGCGTGGACGAAACCTCAAGAGGGGTCCGTGTGGTGCGAGACATCGTCCCCGGCCTCAGCAACTCCGGACCACACAATCTCACCGTGTTCGAGGATCTTCTGTTCTTCACCTGCGATGATGGCATTCACGGTGAGGAACTCTGGATGACCGATGGCACGAGCGAAGGCACCGTGCTCGCCGCGGACGTCTATCCCTTGCGCTTCAACCCTCCCTCATCGCCACGGCACCTGACCGCATTCAACGACCGTCTCTTGTTCGTCGCGCGAGACGCGGCTCACGGCGAAGAACTGTGGATGAGCGATGGAACCAATACAGGAACCCGCTTGGTCCGTGACATTGCACCGGGGCAGTCGAACTCGTCCCCTCAGAACTTGGTCCCCAGCGCCGAAGGCGTCTTCTTTTCCACTGATGATACCGAGCACGGCCGCGAACTATGGTACACCGACGGCACCAGCGAGGGCACTCGTCTCGTTCTGGACATCAAGCCTGGACCGGACGACGCCGCCATCGAATCCGCCACAGTCGCTGGGAACACGGCCTTCTTCTCCGCGAATGACGGCACACACGGCCAGGAGTTGTGGCGCTCGGATGGTTCGCCAGAGGGCACGGTGCTGCTGCGAGACCTCACGCCCGGCCCCGACAGCACCGCATTCTCGCAATTCGTCGAGCTTGACGGGGAGATTCACTTCTGCGTCGAAGGCGCGGGCAAACAGGTATCCATATGGGCGTCCGACGGTACTCCCGAAGGGACAAGATGTGTCGCAGAGCCGGAAGTTGCCCCACTCCGTTCACCGCTTCCACCAACGGAAAGAAAGCCAGGACCGGAACAAGCCTTCCTGGTCCGGCTTCTGTATCCTCATAACGGCTCGCCTCCCGAATCGGCACCTGCGCGATTGGGGAGCACCACCTACTTCGTTGCCCGCACCCCGGACCACGGCACGGAACTCTGGCGAAGTGACGGCCCCCCCTCGTCCACGCACCTTGTCCGCGACCTGTTTTCCGGGCCGTCCAGTTCAAGCCCCACGCACCTCACCGCTGCAAATGGGGAGCTGTTCTTCATCGCTGAACACCCTGGTGAAGGACGCGTGCTTTGGCGAACGGACGGTACCGCGGATGGCACAAGCATGGTGACGCTCACCAACGAGATGGGACGTTCATTCAGGATACTGGCTAGCGAACTATGCGCCCTTGGCGACACCCTCGTGCTATGCTCTCTGCCCTCCCTTGACCGGGAGGCGGCGCCCAACGACGCCGAACTTCGCATCATTCAGCCCGACCGAATGAACGTGCGCGCTCCGGACGCGCTGGAAACGCTCCGTGTGGGCGCGGAAGGGTCGTGGCCCAGTCGATTCACGGTCGCCGGCGCTCACGTCTTCTTCAGTGCGGATGATGGAATCCATGGCGAGGAGTTGTGGGTGACCGACGGCACATCCGAGGGAACTCGTCTCGTGATGGACATTGCGCAGCCGGGCGACCTTGCCGCCCGGATCAGGTGATCCGCGGACCTCGCCGGAATCGTCTACTCGCCAACAGGCGCGCCCAGGGCCTTGACCGCCGCGCGCGCGGTCGATTCCCATTCCCCTTCCGGGGCGGTGAACGCCTGAAGGCGCACTGTGTAGGCAAACCGCTTCCCCAGTTCCTTCTCTGGCAGAATCTGGAAGTAGAGCTTGTTGTCATAGGACCGGTGCCAGAACATGTTGGCCTTGCCGCCCTTCGCATCGTACGGCTCCGGGTATACGTAGACCGCGCCTAACTCCTTATCGGGCGAGTACACGGTGATCCAACGCGCCGGTTTGTGGAGCGAGAAGGACATATCGTCCTGAAAGGCGCCCCGTTCCTCGGTTCCATCCTTCAGATAGGCGATGGAATCCCGCGTTTCGTTGATAAAACAGTGCATGAACACGTACATGAAATTGACATCGGACGCATCCTCGACCACCTCGTATTCAAAGGCCTCCGTGATGCCGTCCGCGTCGACGGTCACGTTCGTCACGTGTGCATAGGGTCCCAACCGCGAGTGCTTTCGCACGGTGAACGCCGGCCCGGTTACGGAGAGGTCGTTGACCACAGGTACCGCCGCACCCGCCACGTCCAACTCGATCGATTCAACGACTTCCTTGCCGTGGCCCGTCCCAATCCACGGGTCCTCGCCCTTGGGCACCGCGACATTGATAACAGTCTGTTGCCACCCCGTCTTGAGCAGGAGGGGCTTGTCCTTGTACCAGGCTTCGCGTAAGGTCCACGCCACGCTGTCGACAAACGTGACACGATAGTCCCCGACCCGAATATCGAGCACGCCGTCCTTGACCGCCGCCGTCCCTGAAGGTGCTTCCTCGGCGGACGCTGCCGCGGACGCAGCCAACGCCAAGACAACGGCAGCCATGAAACACGTCTCCCTACTCAAGGCCCAGCCCAAGCAACGCGTTCGCGTTCCTCCAGGTGATCTTCTCGTAGGCTTCATCGGAGATCAGGCGCTCCTCTCTGAGCTTCTTGAAGAAGGCCACGATGGGCAGATTCTGCGGGACGTTGGCGATGTCGGTGCCCCAGAACAGGCGGTCCTGGAATTCCTCCATGAACGCACACCCGAACTCAAGGTCCCGGCTGATGGCGCCGTATCCGCTTCCCGCGCACAGGTCGCCGAGCAGGCTGGGGTACTTTCGCATCAGTTCAACCACGCGCCCCGGCGTCACCGGACCCTTCGGGTAGGGCGTACGCTTGCCGTCTTCGACGACGTTCGTGCCCACTTCCGACCAGAAGTACTGGGAATGCGCCAGGAACCTCAGGTTGGGAAAGGCCTTCAACACGGTTTCGAGGCGAGGCAATCCGACCTCGTCGTAGAATCCGTAGAACCCGCCGACCTGCGGCGCGACGTGGAACGTGAGTGGAAGTCCGGACGCTTCCACATGCTTGAAGAAGTTCATGCACAGGGGGTCGTCGAAGGGCAAGTTGGGGATGCACTCGCCCATGCCCTTGCAGCCCAGATCCTTGTAGGCGTCGAGCAGATTGGTGAAATCGGCCTCGGGACTGTTGGTGAGGAACCGAGGGTCGATGTTGCAGAACGGAATCAGCCGATCCGGGTACTCGGCGCAGATCCCGAGGGTTTCCTCGGGCGTCACGGGGGTATACCGGACCTCGGGACTCACGACGCTCATCACGCAGGCTTTGTCGATGCCGGCGTCGTCCATCATGGCGATGAGCGTCTCGGGATCGGGGTAGTGACTCCCATTGGGGCGCGTCAGCTTCGGGTGGCGTTTCCTGCAACAGTGGACATGGATGTCGACTAACATGCTGGTCGTTCCTCTACGGGTTAACACATGCGGCGCGCACTTCGCGCGCGTCGTCACCTACTTCTCGGGTTTCAGATGCTCGGCTCCCCAGTTTACTCGATTGCCGAAGGGGAGATGCCAAGTTTTCGTGGTTGCGGGAGCACTCGTCCGAAACGTTCGCACCCATCCCGGCTCACCTTCGACGTGTACGATGAGTTCGTTGCGTCCGTCGTTGTTGATGTCGCACATGGCGATGCGGCGCGCCCAGGAGGGAAACCACACGTGCTGCATGAGGTCGCCCTTGTGCGAAAGAACGCAAACCATGCCCCACGTGCCGCCCGGCATACGTCCGAAATACATAGGATTGCCGTCGCACAGAATCACTTCCAGCTTGCCGTCGCCGTTGCAGTCCGCCGCCAAGGCGTTCCCGCCCGGCAGCCCGACCCTCGGCAACTCGGTGCGCCACAGTTCCTGCCCTGTGTGCAGGTTCACGCACCGGGCCTGCTGTTTGTCGATGGCGCTGCGCCCGCCGTCCCGCGTGGAGACCACGCCGAAGGCTTCCAGAGTGCCGTCGCCGGTCAGGTCGGCGAGGCCGATGGAGTACATCTGCGACGGGATCCTGCGGAGAATGCTCCCATCCTTTCGGTAGATGTAGATGTGATTGGTTTCGAGGAGGTTTCGACCTTCCAGATCTAGACCGTTCTTCACGATCTCGACCTCTCCGTCGCCATCGACATCGGCCACGAACACGGGGGTCGATCCCACATCCTCGCGTATGTTGTCGATGCGCCACAGCGCCTTGTCCCGATGGTCCACGGCCATGAGCGTGGATGTGTCGGACTCGGTCTGGTTGTATTCGGACCCCCAAGTGATGTCCAGCAGACCGTCGCCCGTGAGATCGGCCACCGCGGGGTATGACCAGCAGAAGAGGACAGCATCGCGATGGGTCCAACGAGGCTTCAAGGTAGCCATGTCGAGACAACTGACATACCGTTGCCCCGTGCGGATGAGTTCGGTACGGCCGTCGCCGTCCAGATCGGCCAGCATCGACGCGTTGTTGGATCCCCCTTCGAAGGGATAGACCTTCTTGCCGTCCCGCGCGCGGAACAACCCGCCTTCCTCGTCATCACCGTCGCACGCCCAGAGGATGAGCGGTTCGGGCATGTCGGGCGCTTCCAGCCACTGGATGTACTCGCCGAAGGACTTCGCCGTACGCGTGGCCTCGTGTTGCCACAACACCTTGCCGTCCATACCCACCGCTTCGAGCACGGGCACCCGGCGGCCTTGCCATTCGTGGTAGCCCGTCACTACGAATATGGTCTTGCCGTCGATCCGGCCCGTCACCACGGTACCGATGTTCGACACGGTGAACCGAACCGACACGTAGCCCCGTAGAGGCGCTGCCGCCGCATCGCCTACACAGAGAACCAGAGACAGAATCACTACGACCATCCAGACGCGCAGACGTGTCACCATGCCACGACCACTCCTGTTAGGTAGGTTGTCCCGGCGACTTCCTTACGCACGGGGTCTTGAAGATAGTACGATATCCAGCACACCGGCCAATGGACCTCGTTGTCGCCCGCGCCGCCCCATGACGACATCGGGCCATCCAATGCCAGTTCCATCAACTGCCACCCCGCGCCGGTGAGTTCCCCCGCGCTGACTTGGAAGGTCTGCGCCGTCGTGTCGGCGATTCGATTGCGCACCAAGTCGCCCCCCGTCTTCGTGTAGACCCAGATCATGATGCGTTTGGGCTTCTCGCAGGGCAGTGGGATGGATTCCTTCGGCCCCCATTGCCAGAAACACCAGTTCGGTTCGATGCGGTAGTCTACGCGGACCGCGCGTTTGAAGGGTGCATCGTCGCCGGGCGCGAGCCGAATCGTGCCCGACAAATCGGGCTTCCGGTCATCGTCGCCCTCGTGCCATAGCCGGTAATGAGCGGTAGCGTCGTCGCCAATCGGCGCCTTCACGGCGTCCACTAGCGCGTAGGTCATGGGTTCCTTCTCGGCAAGGACTCGGCCTTGGCCGTCGATAATCCGAACCCCCACGTTCCTCGGTCCATCGGAAAGGGTGATGTCGCCGAACAGCCTCTTGAGGAGTCCTTCCGAGCGTCCGGGCGAGTACGTGCATAAGGCATTCCCGTCCTGCACAACGGCAATCGACGCATCCGGCGGCAGCGTCTCGCAATTCGACACGGTCACCTGCATGCCGTCGTGGCGCCAGGCCACGGCCAATGCAACAGGCTTGGATATGGTCAGTTCGATGGGTTCACAAACCGTGCGCGACGTCTCCCCATCCATCGTTAACGTCGCCTCAATCGCCAGCGGCAGCGTAGCCGCATCGCACCGGTTGAGCGTCCCCCTCCAGCGCGCGGTCTTGGTGCCTCCCGGCGGGATGGTCAGTGTCGTGGGGGTTGTCCAGGCCCCCTCGGCGTCAACGGGCTTCAACTCGAGCGTCGCAGTCTTGTCCGTTGGGTTGTGCTGGACCACCGACAGCTTGACGTTGCCAGCACTGCCGGGGACTACAAGTCCGGGTGCGGCGATCTGAAACCGAGGCATCCAGAGTCTGGCGGGCGCCGGCGTGCGTAGAGTCAGATACTTGGGCGCGTCGTTCAACTCAACCGTGGCGCCTGTCGGACTCGGCAATTCCTGGCCGAGGTGACCAACCGACCTCTCGATGACGATGCCGCTGCCCAGATCGATCGTATGCGGGTCGGCCGTGGTCCAGACGGCGAGCTTCAGGCAGTCGTCCCGAGTAAACGCCACGACGTAGTCATAGTCCCCGCCCAATCCCAAACGCTCGCCAGGCATGTAGCCGTCCAGTTCCGCAATGAGGGCCTTCATTGCCGTGTACGCGGGCTTCGGTTTGTAGTCCCAGGTCACCGTCCCGAAGTTGTGTTCCCGTTCCTTGGGATCCCTGCCATCATCGTGCCAGTCGTACCAGATGCTGATCGGGATACCGTTCGCCATATTGCACAGCCATTGCCGCGGCAGAAACTTGCCCTGCTGCTCACGCGCGATCTCGGTGGTCGAGTACCCCCACTCCCCACTCAGAATGGGCAGGTTCTTGTTGCCGGGCCGGTATTCGGCGATGAGGCGTTCCAGGCGGCGATAGCCGAGAACCGCCGTCTCGGGACCCATCATGTAGTTCCGATACGGATGGACGCTCACACCGTCGATCAGCTCGAGCATTCCTTGCTTGAAACAGTCCTCGAAGAAGCGGAACGGGAAACCGCACGAAGCTGGTCCAATGATGCAGGCGTCCGGGTCGGCCGCACGAATCGCCGGCACCACCGTATGGCACCAAGCCATGTAGTCGTCCACGTTCGGCTTCGGTTTCCAGAACTGGATGTTCGGCTCGTTCCACAGTTCCCAGATGACGTTGCGTCCAGCGAAGTGACCCGCCAATGCCGAGCAGAACCGCGCGTAGGCGGCACGGCCTTCGTCCGTATGCGGCGAAAGCCCGCCGTCGTAAAGCGGGTTTCCATAGTCGATGATGAAGAGTAGGCGAATGTTGCGCGCGTCCAGATCAGTCAGCAGCTTGTCGTAGTGAGAGAAATCGTAGACGCCGGGCTCTTTCTCGGCCCCGCCCCACCCCACGTCCATACGCACGATACCCAGCCCGGAGTCCGCGATCATGCGGAGATCGTTCTCATTGCCTGAATAGAAATGGATGTTGACGCCAGTGCCCTGAGGCACAGGCATCATCCGCAGCGCGCGATGGGGTTCGGTCAGGGCTGAGGTCGCGCCAGTGCCCCCGACATGCGCGCAACCCAGCAGAGCCGCCAGGGTTGTTGATGCCACCGCCAATCGTGTCATGGTGTCCCCCTTTTCCGAGCTTCGGCCAGCACGTTGCATCTCCGGCGCGATCACCATATTATGCTTCGGTCTGTACATGTATCAACCGTCCTGGGAGGGATTATGAGTATCCGGCGAACGACATCGAGTCTTCTTGTCATGTGTTTCGTGGTAGTGGCACTGGCCGCGAACGCCTTCGGGGCGGTCACACCCGACGTAGCCCTGGATCCCCCGCAGGTCATCAAGAACCCCGGTCCCGAGTACGCGGGAAGCACCCGCATCTTCCAGGGCATCCCCGGCCTGGAACGCGCCGCCAATGGCCGCCTGTGGGCCACATGGTACGGTGGCGGCCCCGGCGAGGGACCCTACAACTACTGCATGCTCGCCACCAGTGGCGATGACGGCGCCACCTGGACGGATGTGAACCTCATCGTCGACATCCCCGGCGATGTCCGCGCCTTCGACCCGTGCCTGTGGCACGACCCCGATGGATGCCTGTGGTTCTTCTGGGCTCAGGGATACAGCCTTTGGGACGGCCGGTCGGGCGTGTGGGCCATCACCACAACCGAATCGGACAAGGAACAACCGACATGGTCCGAGCCGCGACGAATCTACGACGGCATCATGATGAACAAACCCACCGTCCTCAGTTCGGGCGAATGGCTGCTGCCTGTAGCCGTCTGGGCATTGGAGCCGAGGGTGGTCGATGCCAAGTATGCCTTCGACATTGCCGAGACAACAGGCTCCTACGCCGTGTGCTCAACCGACCACGGCGAGACCTGGACCGTGCTGGGCAAGTCCGATGTACCGGAACGCCAGTGCGACGAACACATGTTCGTGGAACGGCACGACGGGCGGCTCTGGGCCATCGTACGCACCAAGTACGGTATCGGCGAAAGCTTCTCCACCGACAAGGGCACGACCTGGAGCGAAGGCAGACCCTCGCATCTGGCCAGCATCCCCCACGCCCGGTTCTTCATCCGCCGCCTCGCGTCAGGCAAGCTGCTGATGGTCCGGAACGCACCGCCCGAGGGAGGCGCCCGCACCCACATGACGGCGTTCCTCTCGGATGACGACGGCGCCACCTGGAGCGGCGGACTGCTACTCGATGACCGAACAGGCGTGTCGTATCCCGACGGGGTCCAAGCGCCGGACGGCCGCATCTACATGATCCATGACCGCAACCGCCACTCATCGAAAGAGGTTCTCATGTCCGTGTTTCGCGAGGAAGACGTGGCCGCGGGCAAGTGCGTGTCCGACGACACGCGCCTGCAAGTGCTGGTCAACAAGGCCACAGGCACCAAGACCCTGGATCTCAGCAAGGTCGACATCAAGACCAACGAAGACGGCGCATCCCTCATGGAAGGCGCCCGTGCTGCCATGACCACCGACGCCGGCGAAGTGAAGCCGTACCGCAAGAAGGCCTACCTCTTCACCGACCGCAAGTACCGCGTCGAAGGCAGCCCGGCGTTTCTGCTCGACAAAGACTTCGTGTACTCGTCCATCGACGCCACACGCGCGGTCTGCACCAAACCCGGGGTGGCATTCATGATCACGCCCCTTCCCGACCGCAACAACGACAGCGTGACCAAAGCCTTGCTCGATCAGGGATTCGAGAAGGCCCAGGTGGAAGAGTTCCTCCTCTTCGGTCAGATCGTGGGCAACATCTGCTCCGTCTACCAGAAGGAACTCAAAGAAGGCGACACCGTCGAAGTCGGCAAATGGGGCGTTCTGATCTTCTGAGTCGGTGGTGCGGAAGGCGGCAGGTCGCTGCCAAACGGAACGGGCTTCTGCCCCTGTTCTCAAACGATATTCAATCTCGACCTTGGTGACCACGGAATACACTGAACACACGGAAAGCTGACTGGATGGCTTGTTTCCGTGTATTCAGTGTATTCCGTGGTTCATCTCCCCTACATCACGATGCGCTCGATTTCCGCCTTGGGATGGTGCCCGAAATTGACGAGAAGACCCAACTCGAGTCTGGACGCCTTCAGATAGTTATGGACCTGCGCCCGATGCTGATCGGTCAACGCCTTCACCGCCTTGAGCTCGACGATAATGCGGTCGAAACAGACCAAATCCGGTTCATAGGTCTTGCTCAGGCGCTCCCCCTTGTAGTGAAGCACCAGTCCACGCTGCGCGATGAAGGGGATTCCACTCGTCTTCAGTTCCCTCTCCATGCACTCCTGGTACACGGGCTCCAGAAATCCGCATCCCATCTCACGATACACTTCAAAGACGGCGCCCCGTATCCGATAGCTCTCTTCTTCGTACTTCAGCTTGGACATAGGCAATCCCTCTTCTTGACCACGGAACATACTGAACACACGAAAAGGAGTTGTCCGGTCTCCCTTCCGTGTATTCAGTATGTTCCGTGGTTCATCCCCTTACATCACGATGCGCTCGATCTCCGCTTTGGGATGGTGTCCGTAGGTGTTCCCAGGTATACCTATACTGACTCGTCTGGTCCCGCTCCGCCTCACATAATCCCCGACACCTCGTACAGGTGGACTTCAAAAGGCTCGAACGCCAGCGGCCAGTCGCGCGGCACGCGCATATCGACCTTCAGGCCCTTCCCCAAGGCAGCCACGGCCTCGGGGCGTTTCGGAAACCGGACCTGCGCGATGTGGGCTTCGGGTGAATTGTTCACGGCGATGAGGTAGACCTTCTTGCCGAGTCTGCGCACGGTCCAATCGAGCCAGACGGCGTCGCCGCCGGACGCGGCGTCCGTACACGCGATCTTCGGCACGGACTCCACGGAGAGAATCGCCGGGGAAAGCGCGTCGACTTCCGCCGCGATACTCTTCACCTTGGGCCAATGGTCATCGTGGTCGACATGCTTGTCAGTCTTCCAGATGTTGAACCAACTGTAGAACACGAGACCGTTCGCGCCGCGCGCGATGCACTGCCACGTCATGGACCGCATTTCGTCGTACGTAGGCGGGCGGCACTTGGCCTTCTCTTCTTCGCTCTTCTTGTACGACGCCCAGTTGAACACCTGCGGCACCATCCACACGGACCGGCGTCCGCCCACGGCGTCTATTGTCTTCTGGGTCCATTCCCCAGCCGTCGCGGCCGGTTTGGCGGGAATCGGGTACGGGTCGGTGCCGATTACGTGGAATGTATCGAAGTAGTCGCGCACATCGTTGACTTGATACAGTACCACCCAGGTCGGATGATTCGGATCCTGCTCCTCAATGAACCGGTGATGCGCGACGAGTTGGGGCATCACCGAAACGGGCGCTTCATCGTTGATGTACCACGCAAGCAAGGCCGGGTGGTTGCGGAACATCTCGATCTTCTTCTGGATGTACGGGAGTTCGTCGTCTTGCGTCTTGACTTCCTTCGGATGCCAGCGAATGAAGGTGTAGCAGTCTTTCACCGAGTAGATAACCTTCAGACCGTGCTTGCAGGCCTGGTCCATCTGCTCCATCGTTGGCATGCCATAGGGCATCATGCAGTTAAACGCGCTGTCCGCGTACACGGCCAGTTGGTCTTCCTTAATGGCACTCCAGTACATGCCCAGCGGGAAGAAGGGTTCGCCATTCACGATCAGCCGGTTGTGCTCGTCGATGGCGCAGGTCCGTTCGGGACGTTCCTTCAGCCGGACGATGTCGACGGCCTTAGCCGAGAGTTGCTTGCCGCTCTCGCGGTCGCGCAACGCCACCTGAATCTGGTAGTCGCCGGGCTTCAGCTTCTTGCCCGGAAGCTCAATGTCGAACGCTGCCTCTCCAAGACGCTTCAAACGTTCCGAGGCCACCGGCTTCTTGCGGTCCGGTGCGACGACGTTGCAGATGAGATCCACGTCGTCGAGGGATTGGGGGTAATCGCTCAGGTCGGTTTCCACGTGGAGCCGGACCTTGTCCGGTCCATCCTTGGTGATTTCGTTCCGGTAGTTCGGGTCGAGGAGCAACACCGTCAGCGGGTCGGTCTTGTATGCTCGAATCTCCACATCGTCCCACCAGGCCGTACCCGTCATCTCCTTGCGCAGATAGCAGGTAATGCTGCACGAGGCCGCCTTCTCCGGCACCCGGCCCGTGTTGGCCTCGATCTTCTTCCAATCCGAGGTGCCCGACACACCGGACGGGTATTGCCCGCTCACGTATTTGCCGTCGGCGTCGGAATACTCAACACAGATCGTGGCGCCACTGTCACTGCCCTCGACGCCCTCGGTCTTCACCCACACGCTGAACGCGTACATCCGGCCGGGTTCCAACTGCACCGATTGCGAACAGAGCCGGTATACGCCTGGATCGGCGTTGGCGATTCGCAACGACGCCACGCCTGACTGCTTCACCTTCTCGTCGCGCGCGTAGACAACAGGGTCACAGCGCCATTGCGCCGGGAGGCCCTTGTCCCCCGCAGCCTCAAACCCGCCGTTCCTGACCAGGTTCGGACCTTCCGCCCCGATGGCGTGTGCCCCCCACGCCACCGCCAGCACACCCAATACGCCCACTGCTACCTTGTGCATGAAGGACCTCCCTAACCCCGGTTCCACGACCCCGGACCCGCTACGTTCCGTGGAGTGCCTGCCCACGTACGGCACCAGTCTAACGGCAGAGCGGGTCCGAGGCAATACACCTTGAGAACGCCATCCTTCGACGAGACGCGAACGAGGATCTCATGAGCCGTCCCGGCCACGCGGGAAGGGCGCGAACAGAAGACGGGCGCCGACTCCCAACAGGATCCCGGGCATGACGAAGGCGAGCGGATTCACCAGAAAGCCCAAGCGCCGTTTTATGGAGGATCGTGTCTTGACCGTCTGGGTCAGCGTGACCAGTTGGTGCCAGGTTGGCCAGGGAATCCGCAACACGAGCCTGACAAGCCGCGAGAACCGGTCAAGCCCCCAGTACGTCACAGCAGCGCGCAGATTGCCGTCCACCAGTCCAAGCGACTTCCCGGAGACGTGTACCGTCCTGGTGTATGGAATCAGCACGCTCCGTGAGAAGGCGGCGCACTCGGCCCGGCTGGCTCTACGCCTAGCGTTTGGTATCCTGCCGCACAGGTTCCAGGCGGGCTCGTTGCAGTCGTAGTGCCGGTCGAAGAACGACGACAGGAAGGTCAACACACGTCCGTACTCGCCTGCAGCCGCGCGGCGGGACACGTAGTCCCAGTCCATCCCTTCTCCCGAGGTTCTCAGAATGGCGGCAATATCGGCGCAGGTACGCAGGAGTCCGCCGTCGAATCCATGGGCGTGGGCGGCATGGCGAACGTGGGTGAGGAACGCATCCTCGGGCGCGAGTTCACGCTCGGTCTCGCCTACCCGGCATGCGCGTTTCCAGATGACGTCCTGATCCTCAACAACTTTCCCGATGCTGATGGTCCCGGGAAGTAGCCAGTTCACATCCGCGACCGTACCGTTCTTATGGAAGAGTTCCGCCTGCCCCACGTACTCCACGCGGGTCCGGTGCAACACCTCGTGGTTGAGTGGCCGGAATCCCCGGGACGCCATCGCTTCCATGACGCCGTCTCTTTCGTGCTCCTGTACGAATATGTCAATATCGGCGCTTGTACGCAGCATGGGGAAACGGTAGAACCTTTCGGCAAAGGGAATGCCCCGAAGAAACGCGAATGTCAGCCTGGCATCCTCCAGGGTCTCGCGGACGACGTGTGTCATGGCAACGAGCCGCATTCTCCGGCGGCGCCAGTTGGCGTAGTGAGAGAACAGACCGTTCATCGTCGTCTTGTAGAATCCGGAGTCGGCGCTTCCCATCAGCTCCCCCAGACTGTTGAACGCCAGGAGAGCCGTGCGCTGCGTTCCACAGAGTCGCACGAACCGGTCGGGGTCGGCACATTGCATCACGCACGCGCGGACTTCGTCACGTGCCGGGGCAGAGAGAGTCTCCCGCGCGGTCAAGTAGAGCAGCCGCAACTCGGGGTCCCTCGCGCCCCGGCGCTCTCCGGCCAGATCCAGAGGGATTGGCATTGCGTCCTCCTATCGGTAGCACGGTTCGGCGGTCGCCTCTTCGCCACAGGGCCAC